>NZ_JACSNI010000021.1:0-246 GCF_018619055.1 Exiguobacterium sp. s130
TCACAGGGGGAAGCCCCCAACTACTTTCGGCGTTCAAGTGCTTAACTTCCGTGTTCGGCATGGGAACGGGTGTGACCACTTGGCTATCGCCACCAGACATTTATTATCTTAACATTATGTTCACATAACGTCAAGACTTTTTTTCGTTTTTTTGAAAGGCTCGCGCCCTCAAAACTGAAGTCATCAACAATGCATCTGCTAGAACAAGGCCTCGACCGATTAGTATCACTCAGCTCCACATGTCGC
>NZ_JACSNI010000022.1:0-202 GCF_018619055.1 Exiguobacterium sp. s130
AGGTAGCCGTATCGGAAGGTGCGGCTGGATCACCTCCTTTCTAAGGAAAACGTCCCTTACGGGACATGCCCATCGTTCAGTTTTGAGAGCTCGTCTCTCAGTCTCGCAAGAGACACTCGCACCTTGAAAACTGAAGACATCAACAAGACATCAAACTTTTAATTAACCATGTCATTTAAGACGTGTGTTCTTAGAATACCAA
>NZ_JACSNI010000004.1:0-289990 GCF_018619055.1 Exiguobacterium sp. s130
CTCTCAGGTCGGCTATGCATCGTCGCCTTGGTGGGCCGTTACCCCACCAACTAGCTAATGCACCGCAAGGCCATCTCAAGGTGACGCCGAAGCGCCTTTCATCAACGGACCATGCGGTCCGATGAACTATCCGGTATTAGCTCCGATTTCTCGGAGTTATCCCAATCCTTGAGGCAGGTTCCTTACGTGTTACTCACCCGTCCGCCGCTCATTCCACTGCCTTCCCTCCGAAGAGTTCCGTCAGCTTCCTGCGCTCGACTTGCATGTATTAGGCACGCCGCCAGCGTTCGTCCTGAGCCAGGATCAAACTCTCCATGAAGTGTTTGACTTGCTCGTTGTTGTGACCGGAGTCACGATTGACGAAGCTTGCGCTTCATTCGTTTTCGTATTCCGTAGAATACGATTTTTGCCTCATCGTTCAGTTTTCAAAGTTCGTCTGTCGCCTTAGCGACTTTAATAGATTAACAGGTTGTTTTGTTTATGTCAACCATGCTTTTTAATAAACTTTTCAGCCCCAACGAACCGTTTATAAAAGGCGTCTCGCTGGAACATTTATTAATATAACAACAAAATTCGACAAACACAAGCATTATTTTAAAAAAACTTTGCAAAGAGTTTAAATCCTCTTCGCAAAGCCTTTACCTTCTTAACATAGCGCCTACTGTAAACGCGATATTCGCTGGGCGTTCTGCTAGCCTTCTCATCAAATACGTATACCAGTCCAAACCATGTGGAACGTAGATGACGACACGATAACCTTGTCGAACTAACTCTTGTTGTCGTTTTGGTCGCATGCCTTGAAACATTTGAAATTCAAACCGTGATGGATCAATTTGTTCCATTTGAGTAAAGTCAATGATTTGCTGAATAACTTGTTCATCATGTGTCGCGATTTGCGTGTAGTTGCCTTCTAACAAATTAATCTTCACTAATTGAAGGTACGTCTCATCGACGGTCTTTTTAGGTTGAATATAGATTTCATCGTCTCCATCGTATGCGCCTTTAACGACACGTACTGTTGCCTGAAGACGTTCTAGATCAAAACGACTGCGGTATACATTTGCCTGTAATGCAATTCCGACGTTTGGATAATGTTCATGTACGCGTTCGAATACTCGAACGATTGACTCGACCATCATCGCTTCTTCCATATTGACTGTCACACGCATGTTTTGTTGATCTGCAACTTCCGCAATACGTCTCAACTGTTGATAGGCGATATCTGGATCAATCCTTAATCCGATTGAAGTAAGTTTTAAAGATACTTGTGCATCTAGATCATATGCTTTGATTTGTCCGATGACTTTGATGCATTCGTTCGCAATCTCTACCGCGTCCTGTTCAGTCTCGATGAATTCGCCTAAACAATCTACTGTCGCCGCTCGTCCATCTTGATTGAACTGTTTGACTGTGTCGAGTGTCTCTTCCGCGCCCTGCCCTCCGACGAACAATGTTCCACCAAGTGGTAACCCGACTTTTCTGGCTAATTGAATCAGTAACTTATTTTCAGCCAAGTACTCGAATACAGGTCCAGTAATCTGCTGTAACATCTGAATCATCCTCTCTCTTCTCCCTTACCCTCTCCCTAACAAAAAAACGTCTTTCTTCTATATAGAAGAAAGACGTAGTTTGGATTAATGCAACCAGATGAAGTAACCGAGGAAGCCGAGTGACAACACGTACATGATCGGATGCACTTCTTTTGCTCGTCCTTTCGCGATCATCGTGACCGGGTAGAAGAGGAAACCGAATGCAATCCCTGTTGCGATCGAATACGTTAATGGCATCATGATGACGGTCAAGAAAGCCGGAACAGCGTACTCGAATTTTTTCCAATCAATCTGAAGCAGTGAAGCTGCCATCAATACACCGACGATGATCAATGCAGGCGCTGTGACCGGTGCTGTAATGATTGCAAGTAATGGTGAGAAGAATAAAGCGAGACCGAAGAACAATGCTGTGACGATTGCGGTCATCCCTGAACGACCACCTGCTGCGACCCCTGCACTGGATTCAACGTAAGAAACCGTTGTTGATGTTCCAAGAATCGAACCTGCTACTGTCGCTGTTGAGTCAGCAATTAATGCGCGACCCGCACGCGGTACTTTATTTTCTTTAATCAGACCCGCTTGGTTTGCTACTGCAACCAACGTACCTGCTGTATCGAAAAAATCAACGAAGAAGAAAGTCAGGATGACAATCATCATTTGAACCGTGAAGATTTCATCGAAGTGAAGGAATGCCTGTCCGAATGTCGGTGCGATACTTGGTGGTGCTGAAACGATTTCACCAAGACTTGTTGGGACTGGAATCAAACCGAAGATCATTCCAGCAATCGCCGTCACGATCATTCCAAAGAAGATCGCGCCTTTGACACCGCGTGTCATCAAGATCGCCGATACGACAAGACCAAATACCGCGAGAAGTGTTGTTCCTTTACTTAAATCACCGAGTGAAACGAGTGTCGCTTCATTCGCAACGACGAGACCACCTGTTTTCAAGCCGATAAAGGCGATGAACAAACCGATACCTGCTGCGACTGCCATTTTCAACGGCTCTGGAATCGCATTGATGATCACTTCACGAATGCCTGAAGCCGTTAATACCATGAAGACGAGACCTGAGACGAGAACGCCCGAAAGTGCAGTTTGCCATGGAATACCCATTCCAATGACGACACTATATGCGAAGAAGGCGTTTAAACCCATACCCGGTGCAAGCGCAATTGGATAATTCGCAAATACTCCCATTGTGATGGAACCGATGATTGCGACGAGCGCTGTAGCACCGAATACCGCTCCCGCATCCATGCCTGCCTCTGCTAATGTGTTCGGGTTGACGAATAAGATGTACGCCATGGCGAAGAACGTCGTCATGCCGGCGATGAACTCTGTACGCATGTTCGTACCAAGCCCATTGAAATCAAAGAAACGCGCAATCGCATTTTCTTTTGCTTTCGGTTGGTGTGGCTGTTTCAATTGTGTGCTCATGATTGCCTTCCTTCCAAATAAGCCGTCTCCTTGAAAACGAAAAACGGCCCTTACCTAAGCGGTAAAAGCCGTTTCAATAAGCGCACGATGTTGCGTGTGCGCCGTAGTAGGAACCTTTACGGTGTTCCTGTAGAGACTTCCGGGCCCTATCCCCAGAATTATACGGCATTATTTATGTTTTTTAGTGGTATGAAAAATAAGAACAGACACATCGTAGCATGCTCAAATTCACGGGTCAACCATAAAAACGAAATTTAACCACTTATTTTATCCGAACGTTCGGTTTTGTAAGCGTTATTTTTGAGTTGTCTTTAATTTGCAGTAAAAAAGAAGATAGCTGATCGCTATCTCCCTCTTAGTTTGGTCCATTACAGTCGTTTATGATCGTCACGGTCTACGTCCGTTCTCGTATCCGTACCTTCATCAATATCTGCTTCCTCGCGTCGTACCGTTTCAGATACAGTTTCTGTATCTCGCACTTTACGTTTTCCAACAACAATTTCTTCAGAGACTACATCTTCTTTTGATACTACTACCTTTTCTTCTGAAAGCGGTACGTGAATGGAGTCGTTCTCATCTACAAAAGCATCTGTTCCCGACGCATTATGATCCACTTTACGCCGTTCCACATAAACTTCTTCCCTCTCTACCGGCACCTCGATCGATTGTTGATCTTCGACTACGTGTTTACTGACGTTTACTTCCCCTGTTTGCACTCTTTCTTTATCTACATTTAACCGTTCTTCATGCAGGCGAAGGCGTTCTTCTTCTGTATCACTGTTCGTTTCAGTAACACCAGTCCGATCTGCACCAGACCGATCGACCCCTAGAGTATCGTCATAGTCTTGGCTTCGGTCTGCACTTAAAGTGTTGTCGTAGCCTTGGTCTCGATCTGTGCGGGAAAGAGAGCCGTTATCAGAGAGATGGTCGTTGTGATCCCGATTTGCTTCGACTCCCGTGCGATCATATTGATTATCGTTTACTCCAGAAGTTTGGTTGTAGCTTTGACTATGCTTTTCGTAAGAATCGCCATAGTCGCTGTCTACATATAAAACCAGCTTGCCGCTTTCTACCTGACGACGGTATTCTTCTGATTCATCATGCGATAAGCCCATTCCGCGGAATGCTTCCGTAGAAGAGTCGTCTGAAAAGGCAGCCATGAATTTCCCCATAAATCCTTGGTGCTCTTGTTCACCGGCAGTATCTACATTGACGTTTGTCTGATTCTCTACCATGGAGAAGGAATGTTTATCTTGAGCCACGACATACATATCTCTTTCGTCATATCCCTGCGCTTTCAATTCGTTTACTTTACTCAGTACTTCCGCTTGGGTATTAAATACTTGGATAAATGTATCTTCTTTTCTCGTCATGATCTCTTCCTCCTTTTTAATAAATGCCACGAAAAATAATAATTAGCTCTTGAAAATCAATCTTATATGCCAACAGTTTGAATTTCCCCTACTTTTTTTCTGATTAAACCTGATTTTTTTGTACATCTTTTTTAATTATTGAAGGCTCTTTGGAATGTATTGATCCTGTTTACTAGAGCATGTTCATTATTAAAATTTTTCCTGTTTAAAACGTTTTAGTCATGCTACGCAACAAGAAAAGACCCTTACCTAAGAAGTAAAAGCCGTTTCAATAAAGGTACGATGTTGTATGTGCGCCATAGTAGAAATCATTACGGTGTTACTGTAAAGTCTTTCAAACCCTGTCCCCGGAATTATACGATAATATTTTTTATTGATATGAAAAACAAACACAGCCACATCATAGCATGGTCAAATTTATGACTAAACCATAATCTAGTCGATCGACTTCAGCTCATGCCCAATCTATTATGAGAGCGTGCATCCTATCCGTTTAATGATTTATTATATATTCCAGTAAAAACTAACAAAATATCTCGATACATCTTAATTGAATCTCTCGAATAAATTGATTTTGTCTAATGTCATCCAACAGTTCGATGCGATTGGTTACGAAAAAAGCTCACTTCCATTCACAAATAATGTGAACAAAAGAGAGCTTCATTTTGAAATAGAGTTGTTGAAGGTGAAACAGACTTCTTTTCACCTATCCCCTTTAAAACGTTGGTACGACAGGTTTCATGAGACGAATTTTCTCAGCAAGTCTAGTCCTTATTCCCACTCAATCGTTGAAGGTGGTTTCGACGTCACATCGTACAGGACGCTTCAAAAACATTGGTATTAAAGGGTTTATCAATCTATTTAACTTAAGATTCCGCTCATTTTTTCACATTATTTCCTTATACAATTGTAGCAGGTCCCAAGCTTCCTAACAATATACTTATTGTTTTAGTCGGGCGTATTAGAGTATTTCATACTTACTTAGATTTTCCCGATGCAGTAGTAAAGTCAACAGTATACCGTTCAACAAATGAATCATGCTCTAACTGAAAGCTTTTTATCAATTGGGACACAGTAGGTTTATCATATGAACAAGAAGCTACTTGAGTAATGAAAATACTTAAATTACGTCTAAGATCCTCTAATTTTTCCTTGTTTATGATTCTTATAGAATGATGTGGTGAAGCCGCATACTCAAAACAATTATAAGGATGAATCATAATCGGAATTTTTTTAGAAATTAACTTATATTGATTTTCGAACCAGATCAAAGACCCATTTAACTGATTGCAGTACCTTTTAGAAATCGTTTTTGTTTCAGCTTCATTTTTACATTCAATTATAAGCGCTGAATTTTCTCCAGTTGCCCACAAGTTGTCTGGTCCTTTGTTAAAATCATTCTCAGGTCTTTGTGAAACAAAACCTAAGTGATTACCTAAGTCTTTAACAGCTTGCTCGAAGTTATTAGCCGAATAATTATTAAATTGCAGTTTTTCTAAAACTGCGTTGAACCCTAGAATATATTCATTTGTATTTGAGTATGTTTCCATATTGAAGTCGATAATTCTATCAACTTGGTTTGTATTTTGAAATTGTAACTTATTATATGTTATTCCGCTAATAGGGTAAGGTAAAGCACTATTCAAAGTTTTAGATGCTATAACCAGCTCTTGTGCGTTTACATTATTATAAAAATTCGTATACTTAGCCAATTTGTATTTAAGATAGCCTTTCGCTTTTCCACCAGCATTATTGACTAAATCTTGAGTGATTTTTGATGCTTTTACATAGTCTCTTGCTTTGGCTAAATCAAATGCTTTTTTTTGTTCAAGAGTATCACTATTAAAAATCAGTTCGGAATTATACTTTACTTTTAAAATTGTCGCATTGTGTAGTTTAATCCAATTAGGATCTCTTTTTAAACAATATTTAATGGTAGCATCGATTTCTTCTATTTCTCCATTGATTATCTGTTTGTTGATATTTTTAGAAAGATCCATTTGCTTTCTAGTAGCTTCTGTAAAAGCATCTCTAGCTCCAGGAGCGTACAAAGCTTTCACAAGAGAATTACCCATAAGAAAGACTACACAATAATCTTCTTTAGACCTTACTCCACGTCCCATTCCTTGCTCAATTCTTTGTATTTTATCAAATAAGCTTTGTTTACTACCGCTTAAAGCTACTTCTTCAAATTTCCCAAATGTACTTCTCGCATCCGGCAAACCATCTAGAACCAATATTTGACAAGCACTTCGAGGCAAATCTATACCATCATATCTATTAATAAGAACTACTAATCCTAAATGCCTTTGTCTAAGGCTGCTAGTCGTTCTGATTAAATCTTCGTGATTCTTAACAATAACATCAGCCACATCATTCCAAAAATTCGAACGATATTCAGAAGGAACTAGAACTACAACATTATTGTCTAATGATAACTGTTTAAAGTAACTTTTTAAATTTTCATCTGTAATCTCAGCATTAATATCTTGCGGAATCACAATAAGTCTCTCACCAATATCATTTGCTTTCTCTGGTGAAATTGCTTCTTGAACACTAGTACTTTCAATATTAAAATGTGAAACTAAAACAGTATCATCTTCAATCGTAGCGCTCATAAAAACTCTTCTCGAACATTCATTAAAACTAGGAATTACTTCTACTGGCAAGAAATCTAAATTAATCGCAATCTCTTCTGATGAAATAACGCAGTCTGCTAAATTTAAATTATCCTTTATTAATGCCCAGTTATAAAACAAGCTTTTATTATTTTCACCATTATCTTCTCTTTTAGAATGAAGAAGCTTTGTAATGGAAGAAACATTTTCTTGCCAATTCCAAAAAGGAATTAATTGTTGTACACCTCTGTCTCCATCCTCTATTTCTAGTAATCTATTCTCACTTTGATGCTTAATCGAGTCTCTAAAAATATCAAAAATTTCATCATATAGAGAATTGTCTCTAGGTATAGTAACGGCGAATTGAGATTTAGCAATCCTCATACAAGCATGAGCATCATCCACTACCATACAACCAATCTCTTTTTTAATTTCGTTTATTCCAAATGTAGATTTACCATTTATAATTCTATGTATATTTATAACTAATATAGATTCTCCTGTCTCAAAATCTGGATCTGAAGGATCTTTTGTAACTTTAATTCCCAAATCATTTGCTTCACGCACAACTTGTTCAATTAAATAATTATCAGGAACAACATATACTGCCGGACCTTTACTATCATTGAGATACGATCGTAAGATAAGCAAACCAATTACAGTTTTACCACTGCCTGTGTTCATTTTAATAATTGTATTGTCCTCATCAAACTTTTGTAGATGCCACTTTTCAAGAACCTCTACTTGAGGATGTCTCAATAACGCATTATATTTCTCGTTTTTATTTGGTAATAGATCGAAGATTTCAACTGGATTAGTAACGGATGACATTAAAGTGTCGCTTAGTAATTTTTCAAAGTTTAACATTGGATGCTATCATCTCCTTATTATTTAATACACTTCGTTTCATTTTAAACCAATTAAACCTATAAATGTTAAATTAATTACATATAAATTTCGTTTCACCTCTATTTACCAATATATATTTGTATGATTTTTAATGCGTGTGGATATGCCTACCCGTACTCTCTAAGCAAAAATATGACTTAATAAACGTGATATTCACCCCCCCCTTTATTTCGGATTACATACATTAATAATTATTTAATTAATTATTAGATTGAAATACATAATTAAACTATTAACGAAAAGATTTCTTCTAAACTTTCTTATTCATTATTTTCTTTAATAATTTTATAGACAGTCGCTCTTCCAATTCCGTATTCTTTCGCAATATCGCTCGCACTTTCTCCAGCTTCAAAGAGGGTACGTACACGCTTCTTCACTTTTTCATCTATAGTAGGTCTACCTCCAATTCTACCTCGCTTACGAGCTGCAGCTAGTCCAGCTTTTGTACGTTGCTGAATAATATCACGCTCAAACTCAGCAAAGACAGCCAACATGCCAAACATCGCTTTCCCAGTCGGAGTGGATGTATCAAATGCATCACTAATTGATACAAAATCAACTTGTTTCTCTTTTAGTTGCTCAGTTAATTCATATAACTCTTTAGTGCTTCTAGCTAACCGATCTAGTTTATAGACAACGAAGAGATCTCCTTGAGTAGCAGCTTTCATTGCATTCAACAACTCGACTCTCTCACTCTTTCGACTTGATACTTTCTCAACATACATCACTAACCGCAGTCCTTTTTCCTCCGCATATTTCTCAATAGCTCTTTCTTGCATATTTAAGTTTTGATCCTCCGTACTCACACGACAATACCCGATGATTCGATGCATTCATCTAACCTCTTTTCTTTTTTCTCATACGTTTTATATACAAACTACAATAGACGAGTTTATAGACAAAAACAACAAAAAAGAGAGAGCATAAATGTTAGTTTATACTCTCTCGGTATTCCGTCTATAAAACGATGATTTAATAAACTGTCTTTATAGTGAAAATTATGATTTTTTGAGAATAGAATCTTTTAATTTTTGATTCAATCTAATTGTTGATGGCATATCATCTTCATTTAAAGGCATTCTAATATGACTTTGTTTTAAGACAACTTTTTTATTGCTACTGGTTATTTCTCCAGTAGGTTTTATAAATATATCACCATCTTCATAAAGCTTATCATGTATTTTACACAAACAAATCCCATTGTTAATACTATCATCTCCACACATATAAGCTGGGTATATATGGGCAGCTACCAACAATGATGATTTAGAAATTTCGCACATTGCACATTGATTATTGTAAGCAGTTAGTACATTCTTTCTAAAACTGCTATCCCTGATTAATTTTCTACCAACTGTTTCTACATACTCTCTACCTTCAGGATAAAGTCTTCGAGAGTTGATAGATTCTTCGCTCTCAAGCTCTATTGTCCCATCTTCATTTTCGATTGCTTTAGGTAATAAATTGTATCTTTTTTTTGACATATCTAAAAATGCTTTTGTTCCTTGTTCATCGAACACAATCAAAACCCTGATTTCACCTCTATTGTGCTCATCTAGAGAGAGTATTATCGGGTAAACTTTGTTTTCGTCTAAATCTTCCAAATAATGTTCAACTAACTGGCGATTTCTTTTTTCTCTAATTGCTGCATTATTTGTTTCAATTAACAATTTTTTTGTGAAATATCTTTTTTCACTATCAATAATATGCATATTAATTTATCCTTTTATTTATTAGTTATTTTTCTATCAATAGTACTAATTAACACGTGTGCTAGCTTTTAGCTTTTAGCTTTTATTTTTTATGTTATTATCATTTAAGTTTAAAAATAAAAAAGATAAGGTGATTACATGAATAATAGTAAAGAATATTGCCCTTACTGTAATGCTGACCTTCAAGGAGAACCGATTCCGGAAGAATCACAGAAATTTTATGGAGCAACTCACTTCACACGAAAAATTGGGAAAACGAGTGTGGAATTCGATAGTGTTCGTAAGTGGCAATGCCCAGATTGTAAAAATGAATGGGATAGAAAACCTACAAAAAAAGTATAGTCTACGTGTACTTTAGCTACTCAAGTTTAGAATGTTTGTTCCGAAAACTTCTTCCCAAAAAGGTGAATATGCTAACCCTAAGCGAATATCTTGAAATTCACTTTCAAACTTCATCTCAAACTGATCATTTAAGGAATTATCATCAATTAATTTAGATACTTCATTTAGGGATTCAGTCACTCTATTTATTTTTGGATGGTCATAATCAGGAACCCATCCATCGTCCCATTTTATAAGTCCTTGACTTTCTAAATCTTGAAACTTATTTTGATTATGATATTCGTTGGAATAGAAACCTTCAGTTCCATTTTTGAACTGATAATAAAGTACAGTTACAAGTTCTATAGACAATTGTCTCAATCCTAAATTCACTTTCTCCACAGCACTAAGAAATTTGTCCCATTCATCCATATTTTCTAAATCAAAAGCAGTTACTTCTTCTGCATCTTTTAATGTTCTTAATGAGGTATTTTCTCTTCTTAGTCTATCCAATTCATCATTAACTTCTTGATACGCTTCTTGATATTCCCTCAACGTTTCTTTCAATCCATCCATCATTTCGACTGTGATACGCTCTCTATCATCATCTAATGATTTAGAATAAGGCAGAACTACATGCTCTAAAAGTTTATTAGCTCTAGTTGTAAAACTTACTGAGTTAAATTTACCAATTTCTTTTTCTCTCATCGATTCTGCTAATCGTAAGAAATCTTTAGTCGAATTTAATGTTATTGATTGAATAACTGACCGATATGGGGTGTCTTCAAGTGCTCTATGATCTAGATTTGGAATTATGACAGGAAGAAGCGACTGTTCATTAATCCATGCTGCCCCCAACTCACATAAGCAAAATTTACTATCTAAATAATTCGGAGTAATTATGGGTAGAATAATATCTGCGTCCTTCATCCAATCTTTAATTGCTTCTATCCAATTTTGACCTGCAGAAAATTCTTCATCCGAAGTCAAAAAAAAGTTTTCTCTTTTCAAACTAAATTGATTCTGTAATAGATCTAAAAAACTAGTAGCTAAATCAGCATCTTTAGTAGAGTGGCTAATAAATATTTTTTTCAAAAGTCATTTTCCTTTCGTAAGCTAAATATTGATTAATAAAACAAATAATTTATTATTTAATAATAATGCGCTCAAATTAGTAAATAAGTATTATTAGTTATTCCACAGTTTAATTATATATTCACTTTCTTCAGGCTCTCTCCATTCGGTTTTAGCCTCTTTTAACTCGTCCCAATCGTAATTATCAAGTAAATGTTCATTACTATGAACTAGATTACATCCCTCTACTCCATACGAATTTTTTATGATTTCAATCAAGTTTATTTGTAAATCTGATAAGCTTTTCCCATTTAAATACTCGTATGCAGAAAATGATTTTGAAGATCCCTTTTCGTAGTCATCTGGCATTTCGGCTTCAAAAGTATGTTGAAGTACAAATTTTTTATTTTCTCTAACGAGAGTTAATTTTTCTATTTTATGATTTAAAGTCATAGTAGTCTTCAATGAAGAAACAGACCTACGTATGTTTTTTTTATTTACTTCAGTTAAGTCGTAATCATGAATGACTGTATATTTGATTCCAAAATTATTTAAAACGTTTAATAACAAATACATAGTTCCTTTACCATTGCAATTTATTACACTTGTTTTATAAAAATCTTCCGGACTAATTAACCCTTCATCCTTTAGTTTTTCACCTATCACTTTCCATGCAATTACTTCTGTATCTCCTTCAACCAAAATCACTTTATCTGCAAAAAACACTTCATTTACATATGGATTAAATCGGAGTAACGCTTGAATACGTTCCTTTTCATGAGAGGGCAAACCATAAATATCTGAATCAATTTGGTTTAACTTTACTCCGCTTCCAGAATCAACATAAACTTTCGCAAGAGTTCTATTAGATTTTGATAAATCAACAAAATTAGGTGAATGAGAGGTTGCAAGTACTTGGAAAAAGCCTTCATCTGCTAAGCTGTATAAGGTGTCTTTGAAGACTCTTGCTAGATGCGGATGCAAATATAACTCTGGTTCCTCCAGCGCAATAATTAGAGGTCTGTTATTTTTTACGTTATCTGATTCAAAACGATTTTTGTACTTTCTAAATCCTTTGAACACGGATAAAATAAATGTTCGTTGAACGCCATTTCCTTGATGATTTAAGTCAGTATCTAAACCATTATTGTAATTAAAGTTTGTAGCAAGCGAAGTCTTCACTATTTCTTCCACAGGATTAACATTCATTTTAAATTTCACTTCGGTCGAGGTTACTTCACTTAAAAATTCTTTAACTTCATTTTCAAAATAAGTGATTTTCTCATCGTCATGTTCATTAATTTTTCTTTGTAATTGCTGAGTTTTTTCATAAGCATCAATATATTCAGGTAATCCTGCTACAACGCTTTTATACAAACTAACTAACGTTTTCATATGAGCTGAATTATCTTTAAGTTCATCATTTGCATCCTTCACTGCCGGTATGTAAACAATTTCAGGAAAAACATTTAAGAAGTGCGATCCATTATTTCCTCCGCCAAGGTTCCCTCCCCAATGATCCTCTGCTAAATCATGTTCCTCTGATCCAGATGTTTTAGATTTACGTACTACATTCGTACCATAGTTATAAATCGCTCTTACAATAAATTTTCCTGTTTCTTTGTGAATTGAATTTCGAAGCCCATGCATTTGAATTTCATCATCCGTAAGTTCACTAAAAGTCGCATGAAAACTAATCGGTTGGCTAGTATCATGGTTATGATATAGTTTTGGATCTAATTTTAAGCTTTTATCGCTAAATTGTGTTAAAGCTTGCAGGATAGTACTTTTACTACAGTTATTTGGTCCGATAATAATAGAGATTTTATCGACGTTCAATGTTATTTCTTTAATTCCTTTATAATTTCTAATAGTTAATTTGTCTAACTTCAATCTAAACACCTCTTTTTACCCATAATACTACGTACAAAAGGAATATATGTACTTAATTAAATAAAAAAAGGAATCTTTTCAAAAGATTCCTTTTTCGTCGGATACACCTATATTTTCGCTAATAAACTTATTTTGTTCAATTCTATAGCTGTATTCAGCTCTTCCAACTGCCCAATTTTGAGTATATTCTCTGTGAATCCATCTAGTATAGTAGTTTCTTAGTACTCCTTTTTTAATATGAATATTTACACAATACAAGACTTCATGATTTATCAATAGTTTTAAAAGATCAACTACTGTTTTTCTTTTAATATTAGTTTGGTCAACAATAGTATCTATCTTGATATACGATAAAGGATGTGTAGTCTGATTATAATATAGGTAACAAATAACGTTAAGATAGACTGCAAATGCTTTATATTTATAATTAGTTTTCATCAAAACAATTTTTTGAATATCCTCATAAAATACTTTTGCAAAATTTTCATGTTCATCTTTACCTGTCGGTTTTATAAAATAATCTGTTGAATTTTTCAGCTCGTAAACTCTTTTTTTCATTTTAATATCTTCATAGATTTCAATATGTCCATGTTCTTGTAATCTAACAAGAGAATTATTTGTTCTCAATTTAGTAGCACTTTGCTCCATATTCATTCCTATAAATCGCATTAAATGATTTACACCGGTAAACGCAGCTTTTTGAAAGTTGTTTGCAAGTGATTTAATTATAACTAAATGATAGATGTCCAATTCTGCATTTTCATTACTATTCATACTTTCGATTAACGATCTTGATAATTTAATAAAAGACTCTGATTTTTCATAGTCTGTCGAACTTAGATTTTTGCTATTCATAAATACAACTCCATTTTTAATTAATTTTGAGTTCGTTTAAACCCCTTTCCGCTCGGCTCTGCCGGGCGGGGGGGGGATATATTTCTATCTCCTTGAACTCTTTTCTCTATTTATTTCTATCTATTGTCTAAATTTTTCTTCTGATTCTTTATATAAATGCTACTATTGTCCAAAATGGAAATAACCTACTTTTTGGGTGTAGTTTTAATTATACCCACCTAAAAAGTGGGTACTAAAATTAATGTATCCAACAAAGTACACCCACTTTTCAGTATTATTCAGAAAATACCTTAGCTAGCTACTAACGCCTTTTTTGATAATTTCGCCTTAATTTCAGTAAATTCACTTCCTCCGATTTTTACTATTTTTCTTTCAAAATCTTTGTTTGCAATGGGTCTTGCGTAGTTATTAGATAACATTGGTTCTAGAATATCTTTTGGTACATTTTTGATTACTTCTAGCAAAATACGAGTTCCTTTTGCTGCATTACAGGATTTACAAAGTATCCAAGCATTTTCAACTACGCTCGCTTTGTTCGGCTTGCAAATATGCTGAGGCAACATATGATCGACCTGAAGATTTTTTTCTCCTAAACATATTTGACATACGTACCCATATTTTTCAAATGCTTGTTCTTTTTGTTTTTTATTAAAATCACCTCCATTTTCTTTTCTTTTTCTGTTTCGTAGCTGAATACATTTGCGACAAGAACTAGTTAACCCATCTTTTTTACTTCTATCAGCACCGTATTCACCTTTACTTTTTAAAATGGAACATTTGCTACATCTCTTAAACATTATTATTGTAGTAGAAGATCATTTAAATTTAAATTCTAACTACTCTACCCTCTCTTTCTGATTTGTTTTTTGGGGGATTTTATTAGCTATATTGCATCTAATAAATTTGATATCCTGATCATATCAAATCGAGTTTTTCCGATATGAGGCAGATTCGTCAGTAAAAACCTGCTCTTTCTCAAGAAAATCGCCACCAAGAACTTTTTTCGATTTTTTCAAAGTTTTTTTTGAATAACTATTCATTTAATTAAATCCTTCTCGTACAAACCCTTATTTAATTTACGGTTTATTCGTATGTGTACTTGTTAAATCACCTCCTTATGCTTCTCGTCTCGAAAATTTAATTACATCTTTCGTGTACTTAGGAGTGCTAATCTTGCCTAAGAATCCTATAGATGATGAGATAGACTGGTAGCTTTATATAGATTTATTATCTTATGATCCTTCCTAATCAAAAGACACTGGAGCTTCTTTGCCTCAGTGCCTTTTTATCGTTTTCATAGACATTTAGTTTGATTTGAATCAATCATCATTGAAGATAGCATTATGCCGTTCTCTCGCTATGCAATGAAGACAAGTACAAACCGAGTTATTAAGACACGGCTCATCGATGAATCCGACTTCTCTGATAGAACCGTATCTTCTAAAGCTTCCGTCCAATTCATACTCTCTATGGATTCGCTTGATTCGAAAAGAACGTAAATACTTTTCAATACTAGTAGTAATTATTAAGTCATATTTGTCCTCTGCTACCGCTTTAACAGTTTCCTCTGACCAGGACCAGTAAAAGTACCTCCAATGCGTTCTGAGCCCTTCAGGAAGGTTTTTAGGCGGTCTTAGATACCAAATCAACAGATACTCTAAGATTAACAAGCCACGGTTATTAATAGATTGATCTGGTATGAATACATCCATAAATGTGACTTCATTTGTTAACTTTTTTCCGTTATAGGAATTATGTGATCGTATTCTTGATCGCCAGTTCTCTTTTGTCTCGTCTGTGTCCTTACATGTTCCCACGTACTCGATTTCGCCATTAACATTACGGAAAACATATACTCCAGAGAGCCCCTTCATTGAGCTCAACTCAAAGCCAAAGGTATGTGTTTGTTTCTTTCCCATATTGAAACCTTCCTCCCCTCTATCTTTATTTGATTTTGAAATCATTAAGCGGACTGTACATTCTACCAATTTCTAAAATGCTTTCTTGTTCTAGACCTCTCAAGTATTTAGAAGTCATCTGCGTATCAAAGTGCCCCATCAAACGACTTAAGCTGTAGATATCTATTCCATTACGTAATTGCTTTTGAGCAAAGTAATGACGGCAATCGTGTGGAGAACAACGGACTTCCTTACGTACTCCAGCATTCTTGCAATGAGTCTTTAAGATCTTGTTTATACTCGAGCGATGCAGCTGTGTAGCGGATTGATCCAACAAGAAGTACTCTTCTATCTCATCCGGTTCCTTACATCGAAATCGCTTTCTCTTCAAACTTTCATAGCGACGCATATACTTGCGCATCGTTTTGCTAATGTACACAAGACGCTGCTGTGATCCCTTGCCATGGATTAGTATCGCTTTAGATGAGACATCCTTGTTTTTAATGCCAATCAACTCTGAAACTCGGACACCTGTATCAAACAGCATGATGAGAATAAGCTTATCTCGGACATTAGAATAGGTTTCTTCCTCAACATCAGTGATGATTCGTTTTACTTCGTCATCATTGAACGTTATAATCACCCGTTTTTCTTCCTTCAAACTCTTGATTCTTCGCATCGGATTAGCGAGATCCTCGATGAACTCCTCTTCTACCAAGTAGTTAAAGAACACTTTTAATGTGGCAATGTTGTTATTGATCGTAATCTCTTTTTCTTGTCCGAGTTGCTGACGATACTGAATATACCGTTTAACGTGTATAGCTCGTATATCCTCGACTTCCTCCACTCCTAAATCTCCTTGCATAAAGTCCTGCCACCTCATCAATCGCCAGATGCACATGTCAATATATCGTGGTCTCCTCCCTTGAACTTGTTGATTCAGTTTAAAATCGTCTAACAGTTCCGTAATTTTGGTCATAAAAAAGCCCCCTTCCATTCACAAATAATGTGAACAAAAGAGAGCTTCATTTTGAAATAGAGTTGTTGAAGGTGAAACAGACTTCCTTTCACCTGTCCCCTTTAAAACGTTGATACCACAAGCTTCATGAGACGAATCCCCTCATCAAGTCTAATTTTTATTCCCACTCAATCGTTGACGGTGGTTTCGACGTCACATCGTACAGGACGCGGTTGACGTTCTGGACTTCGTTGACGATTCGGACCGAGATCTTCTCAAGCACGTCCCATGGGATACGTGCCCAGTCTGAAGTCATCCCGTCAATTGACGTAACAGCGCGGATTCCGACCGCATAGTCGTATGTCCGCTCATCGCCCATGACACCAACCGAACGGATTGGAGGAAGGACTGTGAAGTACTGCCAGATTTCGCGCTCGAGTCCAGCTTTTTTAATCTCATCACGAAGAATGAAATCAGATTCGCGAACGATTTCGAGTTTCTCATCTGTGATTTCACCAAGGACACGAATCCCGAGACCTGGTCCTGGGAACGGCTGACGCCAGACGATTTCATCAGAAAGGCCAAGTTCTTTCCCGAGTTCACGGACTTCATCCTTGAACAACGTGTTGATCGGTTCGATCAATTCAAACTGCATGTCTTCTGGCAGTCCACCGACGTTGTGGTGTGATTTGATTGTTTGTGCCGTATCCGTACCACTCTCGATGATATCCGTGTAGAGCGTACCTTGGGCAAGGAAGTCCATATCCGTCAGCTTCGAAGCTTCTTCGTCGAAGACGTAGACGAACTCGTTGCCGATGATTTTACGTTTTTGCTCAGGATCCGAGATACCACGGAGTTTGTCGAGGAAACGGTCCTGGGCATCAATCTTGATGACGTTCATGTGGAAGTGATCCGCGAATGTCTTCATGACGCTTTCCGCTTCACCCTTACGCAGTAAACCGTGATCGACGAACATACATGTCAATTGATCACCGATTGCTTTGTGGATCAAGGCTGCGACGACAGACGAGTCGACACCACCTGAAAGGGCACAAAGAACTTTTTTATCGCCGACTTGTTCTTGAATCTTCGCTACTTCGATTTCGATGAAGTTCTCCATTGACCAGTCGCCTGCACATTTACAGACTTCAAAGAGGAAGTTCTTGAGCAATTCTTTTCCGAAGACCGTATGGTTTACTTCTGGGTGATACTGCACACCATACATTTTCAACTCTTCGTTCTTGATCGAAGCGATCGGACATGACACGTTCGTTCCATCGACGACGAATCCGTTTGGCACAGATGTGACGAGGTCGCTGTGGCTCATCCAGACCGTTTGTTCAAGCGGTAGGTTCGCATACATCGGTGACGGGTCTTGTAACGTCAATGTGGCTTTTCCATATTCACGATGTCCCGCACGTTCCACTGTTCCGCCGAAATGTTGTGACATGAGCTGCATGCCGTAACAGATCCCGAAGATTGGAATACCGAGGTCGAAGATTTCCGGGTCACACCGGTACGCATCCTCTGCGTAGACGCTACGTGGACCACCTGAGAAGATGATACCAGCAGGTGCGATTTCCTTTACTTCTGCTGCAGTGATTTTATGCGAATGCAATTCACTGTAGACACCAAGGTCCCGAATACGACGTGTGATCAATTGATTGTACTGTCCTCCAAAATCGAGGACGAGAATCATTTCCTGGTCCAAATGTGCTTCCAAATCTGTTCCCGCCTTTCTGATTTCATGCGTACCCTATGAAAAAAGCCCGCTCTTCGCCCATGGATAAAATGGAAAAAGAGCAGGCCGCTTCACAAAAAAATGTATACGAAGGGTCTGCTCCTTCATAGTCAGGTCGTTTAAGGTGACCCGGTAGAGACTCTCGCGCCATATTCGCGAGTATATACAAAGGAGATTGCATGTGTGTGATTTACGTTGTTCCCATTGTACCTGTATCGTTTCGTAAATATCAACCCTCTACATGACGAATGATATTTTCGAAATATTCACGTTTTTTCTCGACTGATAATGATTCTCCACCATAAACCATCCGCTCGTAAGCATCCGTCAACGGTCGCATCGCGTACGTCTCGTAGTACCCATCGACTTCGTACGCCAGTTCCGCAAGCGTCCGACCATCTTGATAATGGAATCCTTTTTTATCAAGACGCCGCAAGAGATACCGATACATCCGTCGGAATCCTTCCGGTCGTTCAATCTGTCTCCGGAAGAAGAGAATCGCAAGCGTCCGAATAATCGGTTTTCGGAACAAGTAGAGGAACAAGAGAGCAAGTGCCGTCAGGAAGATTGGCCAAAATGGAATTGACTTCTGCTCCGTCTGTCCAGTGCTAGTCGTCTGTTCTTCATCAAGAAGATTTTCTTGAGGACGATTTGGCGTCGTTGTCTCCGTATTATCTTCTGTCTCACGTTGCGGATTTGCTTGTTCCGTCTCGTTGTTCGTTTCCCGATCGATCGTGTATTGTCCTACTCCATCGAAACTGACTGTCGGTTCAAGCGGTACCCAGCCTGGTCCTTCAATGTAGACTTCGACCCACGAATGGGCATTTTTATTGCGTACTGTATAACTCGTTACGGCAGCTCCGATGACGTCGGATTCGCCCCCCGTGAATCCTTTCACCCAGCGTGCGGGTAACCCAGCTGCCCGAAGTAACACAGTGGCTGACGTCGAGAAGTTATCACAGTATCCGAGTTTCGTCTCGAACAGGAACTGATCGACGTAATCCTGATTTTCTTTCGGTACAGCAACATCTTCTGTATTGTATTCAAAGTTTTCTTCTTCGAAATAATTTTCAATCGCCCGTGCTTTGTCCCATGGTGTTTTTTTGTTTTCAACGATTTGATTCGCTAAATCACGGACACGTTGCGGTAAACCTTCCGGCAGTTGTAGATACCGCTCCGTTTCATTCTCAGATAAATTGACGGGTTCATCTGTCTGGAGCTGTTCTTCCGTAAAGAGTGGGTACGAATAGTCGATTCGATAGTTTCGTTGACGATCCGCCTCGTCGAGATACGAAATTTTTTGATTCTCGAGGTCAACCAACACATTTTGTCGTTGCTGATTCACTTCGACCCTTACATTGTCACCGTTATATGGCACGAATGGTAATTCACGCGCCATTTCAAATGTTGCTGTCTCTTCGCGGGTCTTGACCTCTGTACCGAAGGTCGAGAAAAAACCACGTCCATCGATTTCAGGGTTTGACTCCGACAAGATCCAACCTTTTCCGGTATAAATATCTTTTGTTTCAACGCGCCAATAGCGGTTTCCTTCACTTTCGACTTGGAAGACTTCTCGGTCGTCCATCTGGAATGGTCCTCCAAGTTGTTCATCGTTGTTACCGTATCCGACCTTTTGAATCGCATTTGTCGGCTCTCCTTCCCCTTCAAGACCCGACGTCAAATCGTACCAACTGTCTTGCCATGTCGCATTGATGACAGGACTTTGGACAGCAACGACGATGACAGCTCCCATGATGAATAATGCGCTCAGTGGGCGTACGTAGGAAGCACGCGGTCGTTCATTGACCTCCGTCGCATACAGCAATACCAAAGACAAGATGATCGGATAAAGAATGAACGTCTCTCCCGAGTAATCCGTCCAGGTATCACAATAGGCGATGAACCCGATGACTCCAAAAGCAAGTCCGAAGACGAACCCACGATTCGGGAACGTCCGGCGCGCGAGATAAGCGATCAAGAAACTGATCAAACCAATCGACAGCGTAAAGGCTGGTCGTCCCGGTAATTCACCATTGATGACACTTCGAATATCCGAGCTGATTTCCGTAAAAATTCCCCACGGTGCGGAACCCGGTGTCAAAATCAAGTAGAACGATAATAGTAGCCCCGCGAGACTGCCAAGTAAGAAGTAACGTCGCGCGAGATGCGATAACAGTAAAGGCAGGAACAGCATCGGTAAGAAGGACCAAAGATGCTCGAATGTCGTCAGTTCGAGAAGTGGTGGCATGAAACAAGTCAAAAGGGCTGCTGCGATGGCGTTCCAGATTAATCGTCGTATCATCGCACTCCCCTCCGTTCTGGTGTATAGACATGAACGGTGGCTTCTTGATTAATCTTCGAAATCCATAGTTCATTGTTCGATTCAAGATCCGGTGTGATGAAGAGGACGTTCCCGCTCAATCGAAGCGCCTTAGACGAGTATTCCCATGACTCGATGAACGTTCGCGTCCGACTCGGTTGCGCCGTCATCAGGTAATGCGTCAGTTTCGCTCCTTCAAGTGGTAACGACAATGATTGAACGGCATGCCCGACGAGATGGATCCGATAGCTCAGTCGTCGTTTGTTCAACTGATCCGTCGTTTCTGCGAGCATCGAGATGACACGTTCGAAGGCTTCACCCGCCTTCGTTCCCTCATCAAAGACGATCGTCGTCTCCCGTTCTTGCTCTCGTTCGAACGTCTTCGTCATCAACCCTTGGCGTTTCGCTGTCGCTTTCCAGTCAATCTGATTCATCCGATCCCCACTGACGTATTCCCGGACCCCGACGACGGTAAAGGACGACTGGCGAAGATCAAGTGACACCGGTGAGATTCCCCCATCGCCACGGTCTTCCTCATGGGGAAGCTGAACGGCAAGGCGCGCTGGTTCAATCGCAAGATACGTCTCGACCGGAAACATCCGCTTCCGCTTGAATAACCCGAATGGATCCGTGATTTCGACGATACAGCCTGGAATCTGATACACCCCTCGACGAATCGATGGTATCGTGTAATCGATTTGCTCCGTCTTCCGGTAATGGGCTCGGAGTGGACGGCTAATATCGAGTTTTTCTTCACTGAGTTCGTTCGGAATCACCTCCGTCACTTCGACGGCTCCGACGAGAAACGGAAAACGTCGACGAACCCGTAAGGAAACCGGGATATCGGTTCCAGCAACGAGCATCTTGTTCGATACTTCGCGTGTCGCAAGTGCCTGCGTGACGGGCCAAACGAGGAAGAGAGTCCAGTAGACGGTCAAACCAGCCATGACGTAAAACAGCAAGGAAGCGACATTTCCGCCATCAACGCGCGCATATGCCCATAAGGCTGCCGTCGTCAAAAGTAATACAGCGTAACGCCAACCAATTTGCCACTTCGTCATAGGGACTCCACGTCTTGTTGGATGGGTACAGCAACCTCTTTTTTGATCTGTTCCAAAATCCGTTCCGACGATTGACCGTGATAACGCGCATCCGCTGTCAAAATCAGGCGGTGTGACAGGACTGGAATCAAGAGATGTTTAACATCATCCGGCAAAACGAAACTGCGTCCTTCCATGTACGCCCACGCTTGCGCGACCTTCATCAAGGCGATCGAAGAACGAGGACTCGCGCCGAGGTAGAGTGACCCATTCGTCCGTGTCGCTTGAACGAGATGGACGATATATTTTTTGACAGGCTGTGAGACATGAACGTTCTTGACGTCTTCTTTCATCTGGAGCAATTGCTCGCGACCAATTACAGCTTCGAGTGTTTCGATTGGTTCATCCCGTTCAAAACGCGTGAGCAACTTCATTTCTTGCTGGAAATCAGGATAACCCATTTTGACTTTGACGAGAAAACGGTCGAGTTGTGCTTCTGGTAACGGATACGTTCCTTCATGTTCAATCGGGTTTTGTGTCGCCATGACGAAAAAGGGATTCGGAAGCGTATGAATCTCACCATCGACGGTGACGTTCGCTTCCGCCATTCCCTCGAGTAAGGCAGATTGAGTTTTTGGTGATGTTCGGTTGATCTCATCGGCTAAGACGATGTTTCCCATTAAAGGACCCGGTCTATATTCGAACTGGCTTGTTTTCTGATTATACATCGATACACCCGTCAAATCTGACGGAAGTAGGTCTGGCGTGAACTGAACACGTTTGAAGGTCAACCCGATCGATCGGCTGAACGCACGGACGAGCATCGTCTTCCCGACTCCCGGTACGTCTTCTAATAGAACGTGACCGCCCGCTAGTAATGCTGCCAATGATTGTGTGATGACATCTTCCTTACCGATGATGACTTTCTCTACGTTGTCGATAATCGCTTGAATCTCCTTAGTGTATGTTCGCATTGTCAGGCCCCTTGCTCTCGTAGTAGTTGAATTTTCTGACTTTTTATATCATCTCATATTCCGCTACGCTTTTAAAGAAATACGAGCAGTTTCCAGCACACGAAAAAGGGGGAACGCGGTAGCGTTTCCCCCTTATTTGTTTCAGGAACGAACACATGCCGTGATCCGTTCTTGAACCGTGCAGTTGCACGTAAAACACGAATACTTCCGTGTCAATGGACAACGTTCGTCAAGTCCGGTGATCCTCTTCTTTCAGAAGCGACATGCGATCGTTCCCTCTACATTGGTAATCATTCATGTGCATCACCATCCTTTCATATATTGAATATTACCGAATATGTTATAAACGAAACGTCGAATTTTAATTATTTTTTTCGATAACGCGCATACGTTGTCGCGAGTGCGACCGCAAGGACCAGCCCTTTGATGATATTCAACGAATAGTATGGAACAGACAGCATGACGAGACCATTTTCAAGAATCCCGACGAGACAAGCCCCAACAAGTGTACCAAGCGCATTCGGCTTCCCTTGTCCTGCGAACGACGAGCCGATGAATGCCGCCGCGACCGCTGGCATCAGATAACCGGAACCGGCGTTGATTTGCGACGATCCGACTTGTGACGCAAGCAAAATCCCACCGACCGCAGCAAGTAACCCAGCAATCAGATACGCGAGTGCCCGGTAGCGGTTGACACGAATTCCTGTCAGTCGTGCGGCTTCCGGATTCCCACCGATAATATAGAGAAAACGACCATGTCGCGTATGGCTTAAAAAGACATGTGTCACAGCGACGACGACGAGCATGATGACGATGATCCAAGGCGCCTGGCTGATTTTCGCGAAAGCCTCCGGAATCGTGCCGACTGTTGGTGTACCGTCCAGGCGCGGCATTCCGGCACTGATTGAACCACCACCGGTATACGTCATCGCGACACCTTCGACGATGAACATCGTTGCAAGCGTCGCAAACAAATCCGGAATCTTAAACCAGACGATGAGTAAGATGTTCACCAGAGCAACGCTAAGAGATAAGAGAAGTGCTAAACCAATCGAGACACCGAGCGGTAGACTGTACCAGACGAAGAACGAGACGACGAAAGAACTCGCAAGCGTCGCGGTCGACCCGACCGATAAATCAAATCCATCGACCGTCAAAGAAACGGTCAAGCCGATCGCGATAATCGTCACGATGGAGATACTTCGTAAAATATTAATCAAATTCGTCCCTTGTAGGAATGTTGGAGCCGTCGTCGCAAAAAATAGGACGAGGGCAAGGATCGCGAGGACGATCCCCCAGTCGTTCAAGAATCCGAGGACAGGACGTAACCCCTTCCCTCGGTTCGTTTGTTTTGATACTACCTCATTCATCGTTGCCCTCCTCCTGTCGCATACCACAACAAGGTTTCTTCTGATGTGTCCGCCGTCTTCGTTTCATGGACGATCCGTCCATCGAACATGACGTAGATTCGGTCCGTGACGGTCAAAAGTTCATCCCATTCACTCGTCGCGTAAAGGATCCCTTTTTGTTGTTGCGCGAGTCCGTCAATCAGACGATAGATATCTTGTTTGGCTCCGACGTCGACACCTTTCGTCGGTTCGTCCAAGACGAGTACAGAGACATCGGTCAGTAACCATTTTCCAATGGCGACTTTTTGTTGATTCCCACCGGATAGTTGACCCACTTCCTGTTTCACGTCTGCCACTTTAATGCCCAGCTCCTTGACCCATTGCGATGCCTGTTCAACTTCTTTGCGACGATCCATCAGCCCCCAACGGTTGACGAAATCATGAGCTGCCGCTGCTGTTAGATTTTCTGCGACAGAATCGGCAACAAGAATTCCTTCTTTTCGTCGTTCTTCTGGAACGAGACCGATTCCCGCTTGAATCGCAGCTTGTGGATTGCGAAGGCGATGGGCTTTTCCACCTATCCGAACCTCCCCTTCCTGAAACGGGCGATCACCGAACAATGCTTTGCATAATTCCGTTTTACCAGCACCGACAAGACCCGCGATACCAACGACTTCACCTGCTTGAACCGTCAAGGAGATATCGTGGACGTCCGCATTCGTAGCACTCTCGACGGTCAATACGTTCGTTCCATTTACCCGTGACGTTTTCGCAACAGACGTAAGCTGACGCCCGAGCATCTGCTCAACGACAGCTTCCTTCGTGATGTCTGTCAAAAGACATCGTGAGATGAGTTGACCGTCGCGCATGACTGAGATGGAGTCGCAAATCTCATATAGTTCCTGTAAACGATGCGAGATGAAGATGATCCCAAGCCCTCGTTCGGCTAAACGACGCACGACTGAAAAGAGATGGCTTGTTTCCGCCTGACTGAGAGGTGCCGTTGGTTCATCTAAAATCAAAAAACGGCGTTCTTGGACGAGGGCGCGAGCAATCAGTACGAGTTGCTTTTCAGCAAGCCGCAACTCCTCGACACGTGTCTTGACGGAAATATCCGCCTGTAATGTCGCTAACGCTTCCTTGGCACGCTGTATGTAACGGCGTTGGGATACGAAGCCAGTCATCGTTCCGTCCGTCAACAGATCGAGACAGATATTCTCAGCGACCGTCAAATACGGGACAAGCGCCACATCGACCTCTTGTTGGACGAGGTCGATTCCAATCTGTTTCGCATCACGTGGTGACGTGATGGACAACTCCTTCCCGTCGAGACGGATCGTTCCTTCGTCCGCCGTTTCCGCTCCGGATAAGACTTTCATCAACGTCGACTTACCGGCACCATTCGCACCGACAAGCGCGTGGATTTCACCGGATTTCACTTCAAACGAGACTTGTTTTAAGGCTTGCACTCCTGGAAACGCCAGTGAAATCCCAGTCATCTTCAAGTGATGATTGGTAGACGTCATTGTTTTTTATGGACGTCACGCAACCGGTCCATCCACGGTTCATTGAATTTGTCCGATGTACTCCATCCTTTGATAATCGTATCGAGATTGTACATCGTCGTATCCTGCTTCAACGCCTTCTGCTCCACAAGTTTCGCATCGAGATCAAAGCTATCCGGCGTCTTCTCGCCAGCGATTTTCTTAGCCAGTAATCGCATGTCCGTTTGTCCAATCAAGAATGGATCCACCGCACTCGTCGAGACCCAGTTACTGCCTTTTTCACGCATCAGGTTGATATCCTGATTCGAGACATCGATCGAGATTAGCGGGATTTCTTGACGTTTATTATCCTTGAGCGATTTGTAAGCCCCTTTTGCGACTTCATCCCACGCTCCCCAAACCGCATCAATGCTTCCTTTCGGATATTTCGCGAGAATCGCATTCATCTTCGTTGCGATATCCCCTTGGACATCTTGGAAGTTTGTCGGTCCAACCGTCTCAAGCGTTTTGATCTTACCGTCTGCTTCGTACGTCTTATAGATTTCCTGACGACGATCGAGCGGGGCAAAACCTGGTCCGAACCAAAGTTTGATGACACGGACCGGCTTTTTGTCCGTCACCTTCGTCACTTCATCAAGCGATAGCTTCGCGAGTTGATGATCGTTTTGGAATGTTTCCGTCACACCTTTTAACGCCGTTCCTTTTTTCTTCGTGACCGTATCGAACGTCACGACCTTCAGCCCTTTGTCGACCGCTGGTTTAATCATGTCATAGGCGTAGTCTTCCTTACCATGCGAGATGATGAGCCCATCATAATCTTGCTGAATCGCTTGCGCGACCAGCTCCTTGAACTTGACGTCGTTACCTTCCGAAATAAACGTGCTGACTTTAAAGCCAAGCGCTTCGCCTTCACTTCGTGCGCCATCAAGGAATTGTTTCGTATGGTCGTCCGATGCTAGGTTGCGGATGACGGCGATCTTGACGTCCGATTGAACCCCTTTTGGTACATCCTTGACGACCTTCGTCGTCGTGGCTTCTCCATTCGCACAAGCCGCTAGTAACAGTGCCGGTGCTAGGACGGCGTAAGCTAATTTTTTCATGACATATCTCCTTATCCGAGGGGTTGAAGCCCTGTTAATTGTTCAATCGTTTCTTCATTCGGTTGCGTGATGACACCAAGTTCGGTAATGATGCCCGTGATCAATGTGTGTGGTGTGACATCAAACGCCGGGTTGAAGACAGCGACGCCTTCCGGTGCTGTCGCGACACCTTGGACAGTCGTCACTTCCTGCGGATCACGTTCTTCAATTTCGATCGCGTCTCCGGAAACAAGTGAGAAATCAAACGTCGAGAGCGGTGCTGCGACGTAAAACGGAATACCGAAAGCTTGAGCGAGTAATGCTAGTTGGAACGTTCCGATCTTATTCGCCGTATCTCCGTTGCGTGTAATCCGGTCCGCCCCGACGATCATTGCATCGATCTGTTTTTCTTTCAGCGTATGGGCGACCATGTTATCTGTAATTAGCGTGACATCGATGCCGGCACGTTGTAGCTCCCATGTCGTCAGTCGTGCTCCCTGCAGTAATGGTCGCGTCTCACTCGCAAAAACAGATAATTCAATGCCGCGTTCTTTTGCGATATAGAATGGCGCAAGTGCTGTTCCATAAGCAGCGGTCGCAATCGATCCAGCATTACAGATCGTTAGGATCCGGTTGCCTGACTGGAACAATTCCAGTGCATGAATCCCGATTTGACGTGACGTCTGCGCATCCTGGTCGTATAAGGCAATCGTTCGCTGCTCGAGCCGTTCGCGGATCTCTTCTACCGACGTCCCGTCTTGAATGATTGGATTCAATTGATCAAGGACATTTCGTAAGTTAACAGCCGTCGGTCGTGTCGCGAGTAACGTCGCTGATGTCTCAAGCAAGGCTTGCTTATAGATCGACAGTTCTGCTTCAAACCGGTACGCCTCTTGAACGAGTACGAATCCGCCAAATAAACTGATAGCAGGCGCCCCTCGGACGCGCAGTTGTTTAATCGCTTCGACCGCTTGTGCAAGATCGGTAATGACTTCATAGTGTTCTTCCTGCGGTAGACGTGTCTGATCGAGAATCGTCAAGACACGATCTTCATAACGAATACTTTGAACGAATGTACTCATCGGCTAAGTTCCTCCGTTACGTCGAAGTTTCGCAAATCATCAAATGTCCGACATTCGGTCCGACGTTTGATTAACGCCGATCCTAAACGTAAAGCATGTTGTTTTCGTTCTAGTCGTTCCGTCATAGAACTAATCGTTTCTAAATCAGCGACCGGTGCGAGTCCGATCGTCCGACGAATCAGTTCGCAACCGGCAAAGCCGAGTGCATCCTGCAGAATCGTGCTCAGTACATCGTCGACGAGTCCCGATGTCCGGAATGGTTCGACGGCTTCGCGTTCCCATAAGGCACGGAACGTCGAAGCGAACGTCAGCCAGAACGTATCGATGTCGCGAATCCGGGCATCACGAAGTGCTGAATAATCCGGGTATGCTGCAAAGAATAAGTGGGCGATGAACTGTCCGACATCAAATCCGAATGGACCATAAAAGGCGAATTCTGGATCGATGACTTTCGTTTCCGTTGCCGAAGCAAAGATGCTTCCTGTATGTAGATCGCCGTGTAACAACGCATCTCCTTTCGTGATGAAAAGCGCTTCGAGTTTTGCGACTTCGCGTTTCAACTCATCGTCCGCCCATAGACGTGCCACCTCTTCTTCAAGCCCGGCTTCAATCTCGTTCGTCTCCGCGTCATGAAACGGATCCGTGAAGATTAATTTTTCCGTGATGTCGCACATGTCTGGATTGTAGTACGTTCGGGCGACACGTTTCTTTTCAACCGGACCAAGCGCAAAGTCCGATGTATGGAATAACGTCCGAGCGAGATAAGAACCGATATGTTCCGCAAGCAACGGATACTGTTCACCTGCGAGTAAACCACTTCGAACGATCGTCAGATGTGAAAGATCTTCCATGACCGTATATGCCTCTTCATGACTAGCATGAAAAACACGTGGCACGAACGGTACGGCATGCCGTGCGAATTCACGGAGTGCGGATTGCTCGATCCACGCTCGTTCGAGCGATAACGGCCAGCTCTCCCCGACGACCTTCGCATATGGTAATGCTTGTTTTAAAATCAAGCGATGTTCGCCTTCTCGAATCCGAAAGACGAGGTTGAGGTTCCCGTCGCCAATCTCTTCTGCTTCGACGGCTCCATCGCCGATCAGTCCTAATGTCCGAACACAATCAATCGCGTCCTGTTCTGTGAATGCTTTATATGTCATCTCAGTTTCCCCCTATGTGATACACGAAAAAGCGCCTCTTTTCGTCATCGAAAAGAGGCGCAGAAAAGTCACTGCGTCCTCTTATCTCTCAGACGAAACGTCTGTTGGATGTAGCACCGTGCCCAGTGGTCGGTTGCTGCGGCGTCATCGGGCCAATTCCCTCTGCCAACTCGCGATAAGAGTCGTATGTAGTTGTCGTGTGTGATATTGATTTGAATCTTACGCAATCGACTTCCTCGCTGTCAAATCGAAATCAAGCAGAAACGGATATCATTTTTAAGTCATCTATAGAAAGAGTATTTTCAAAAAAATAAATTTTCTAAAAATAGTTTGACAAGTGGCGATTCTCATGTAAAAATTGCAATTAGATTTCACAATTTCATCCAATTCTTATCAAGAGCAGACGGAGGGACAAGCCCTACGATGTCGCAGCAACCGACCTTTTGGCACGGTGCTAATTCTTGCAGCTACTAAGCTGACAGATAAGAGTCCACGTTCGAATCATTCATGGTCTCTTGTCGCTGACGAGAGACCATTTTTTTGTTGAAGGAGGAAAGACATGGCTTATATCACTGCTACTTATCAATTGACTGCCCGTGATCGACTCGAGCAGCGCGCTGAACAACTCGCGCTTGGTCTGACAGTCGGTTCTTGGACGGAACTGAATCATCTCGAACAACAACAACTTGCCTCGTTCAAAGGGGAAGTCGTACATACCGAAGAGCGCGATGGCAAAGGATATATCACGATTCGTTACCCGGAACATAACGTATCGCGCGACTTTTCTGCGATTCTGACGACCGTCTTCGGGAAACTCTCACTCGACGGTGAAATCAAATTAACGGAATTGCTACTACCCGATACATTTACGTCGGACTTTCCAGGTGCAAAGTTCGGGATCGAAGGGGTCCGTTCCTTGATCGGTGTCGAAGATCGCCCACTATTAATGAGCATCTTCAAAGGAGTCATCGGACGCGATTTATCGTTCCTTCGTGATCAACTCGAAGGACAACTCGCTGGTGGGATCGATCTCGTCAAAGACGATGAGATCCTATACGACAATCCATTGACACCAACGATTGACCGGGCACGGATCGGACGTGAGGTCATCGATGCTCACTTCCAACGGACCGGTAAACGTGCGTTATATGCGATCACACTCAGCGGTCCTGTCTTTACGCTCAAGGATCAAGCCAAGCGATTGATTGATGCTGGAGCGACTGCTTTCTTGCTGAATACCTTCACATACGGACTCGACGTCTTACGCGAACTGGCAAGTGATCCGGAAATCAACGTTCCGATTTTCAATCATCCGGCATATAGCGGTGCGTTGATCGCTAGCCCGAATCACGGAGTCGCAGCTCCTGTCTTACTCGGCACATTACCGCGCGCTGCTGGAGCAGACTTGACGCTATTCCCGTCTCCTTACGGCAATGTCGCTTTGCCAAAGGATGTCGCCCGTGGTATCGCGGTCGAAGCGACCCGTCTCGGTCAGACGAAATCAATCTTCCCGGTTGCTTCAGCCGGTATTCATCCTGGACTCGTCGCTCAACTCGTACGAGACTTCGGGATCGATTCCGTCATCAACGCCGGCGGCGGCGTACATGGTCATCCGCAAGGTGCTGCGGCTGGTGTCATTGCTTTCCGTCAGGCACTCGATGCGGCACTCGCAAATGAATCCCTATCGACGGCAGCATCGCGTCATGAAGAATTACGAATTGCCCTCGACGCTTGGGGGATCAAGTCATGACCGTACGGATTCTTTGTGACTTCGACGGGACGGTGACGACACAGGATAACATCATCGCACTCATGCAGGCATTTGCGCCAGCGAGTGACTTCGAACCGTTAAAACGCGGTGTACTCGACCGGACGTTATCGATTCAGAGTGGTGTCGGGCAAATGTTCGCACTTCTGCCGTCTGACGGAAAAACAGCCTATCTTGACTTTTTGTTGGAGCGTGCAGTCATTCGCGACGGATTTTCGGAGTTACTGCAGTACAGTCGTCGTCAAGGCATCGATTTTTCGATCGTCAGCGGTGGAATGGACTTTTTCGTCGAACCAATCTTAGCGCCATTCCTCGACCAAGAACAGATTTACTGTAACGTCGCTGATTTTAGTGGTCCATTCGTCCATATCGATTGGCCAAACGCCTGCGATACCCATTGCACGAACGGGTGCGGCTGTTGTAAAACGTCCGTTGCCCGGACACTACGTAAAGACGGTGACGTCATCATCGTCATCGGCGACTCGGTGACGGACTTCGAACTCGCAAAACAAGCGGATCGTGTCTATGCCCGTGATTATCTGATCACGTTGTGTGAAGAGAACGATATCGCCTATACACCGTTTGAGACGTTCCACGATATCGTTCATGATTTAACACGAGCGGAGGTGACAACATGACATTCATGCGACGGTATGAAGAGCTACGCGCCATCAAACAAGAGCTTGCGGCGCGCGATTGGTTCCCTGGTACGAGTGGCAATCTCGCCATCCGGACATCCGGTGTCCCGGTTGAATTCCTTGTGACGGCAAGCGGAAAAGATAAACGACAGACGACTCCTGACGACTTCGTTCATGTCGATGCGACCGGTCAATTGATCGGTGAGCAATCCGGGCGTCCTTCTGCTGAGACATTGCTCCATGTCGAAGTGTTCAACCGAACGAACGCCGGATGTTCCCTGCATGTCCATACGATTGCGAACAATGTGATTTCGGAGTTATATGGCGATCAAGGAAGTATCACCTTCTCCGGTCAAGAAATCATCAAGGCACTCGGTCACTGGGAAGAAGATGCGACGGTCACGGTGCCGATCATTCCGAATCACGCGGACATCCCGACACTCGCTGCTGCTTTTGCACCGCATGTCACAGCGGACAGCGGTGCCGTCCTGATTCGCAATCACGGAATCACGGTCTGGGCACCGACCGCCTTTGAAGCAAAGAAACACCTCGAAGCCTTCGAGTTTTTATTCAACTATACGTTGACGTTGCAATCATGCCGTCAATCTATCTATTAAAAGGAGGAATCATCTCATGGCAACAGTCTTATTCCAAGAAACAAACACACGGTATACGGATCAAACGGAAGTCGCTGACTTCCTCGCATCGCGCGGCGTTCTTTACGAACAATGGGACGTCTCAAAACTACCAGCACCTCTCGTCGAGAACTTCACACTGACGGATGCCGACAAACAAACGATTCTCGATACGTTCGCTCCAGAAATCAAAGACGTATCAGAACGTCGTGGATATCAGACAGCTGATATCATTTCACTTTCGGATACGACACCGAACCTTGACGAGTTGCTCGTCAACTTCCAGAAAGAACATCATCACACGGATGATGAAGTCCGTTTCATCGTCAGCGGTCACGGCGTCTTCGCGATCAAAGACGAAGAAGTCGGCTACTATAACATCGAACTCAATCCTGGTGATTTGATTTCTGTTCCTGTCAATACACGCCACTACTTTACGCTCCAAGAGGATCGGAAAGTCGTCGCTGTTCGAATTTTCGTCACGACGGATGGTTGGGTTCCAATTTACGAGAACGAGACATCCACGGTCTCTTAAGAACGACAAAAGCGTTGATTTCTTCTATATAAGGAGAATCGGCGCTTTTTCTTATCTCACAAACATATCACTACATCGACACGTAACAGATATAATGAGGGAAAAGCGATTGGGGAGTGAGCAACATGCATATTCGTCCTGTAACGGAACATGACTTACCCGCTGTTCTATCCATTTATAATGAAGGCATCGAAGACCGAATCGCAACGCTTGAGACGGATCGAAAAGATTTATCGTTCATGACCCAGTGGTATGCAGAGCGTACGCATCGCTACGCTGGATATGTCGCAGAAGATGAGACAGGTGTCCTCGGCTTCATTTCTCTTGATCCGTATAACCCGCGTCCTGTCTATGCGACAGTTGGTGAGATTTCCGTCTACATTACTCGAACACATCGCGGACAAGGGATCGGGACACAGTTGTTAGAAACTGCCGAACAACATGCGCGCGATCATCAGATGCATAAGCTGATCCTCTTTACCTTCCCGTTCAATAAAATCGGACAAAAGCTCTACATCCGTTCCGGATTCCGGATTGTTGGGACATTTAAGGAACAAGGTCGCTTGAACGGCGAATACGTCGACGTCATGGCGATGGAGAAACGCTTACGATAGGATTCATTGAATGCCAGACGGGGAATAGTCAATCCGAGTCATTGAGAGAGGATGAACCTAATGGATATTCAACAAATTCGTAATACAACGCTTGTCGTCACGTATGCCAATCAAGTTTTACTGATCGATCCGTTTCTCGGCGAAAAAGGCAGTTTACCTCCTTTCGGTCAAACGCCGAATGCCGTCGCCAATCCACTCGTCGACTTACCGGTCGATGTTAAGACACTGCTCGATCCTGACGCTGTCTTCGTCACGCATCTGCATGCCGATCATTTCGATGATGCTGCAAAACAATTTCTACCCAAGCATTTGCCATTCTATGCGCAGCAAGAAGAAGACGCACGGCAAATCCGAGAAGCCGGCTTCACGAACGTCTCTTCCTTCGATTCCGGTGTGACGATCGGTGATATCCAGGTCCATCGAACAGGTGGACAGCATGGTGTCGGTGAAATCGGTGAACGAATGGGACATGTCTCCGGACTCGTCCTCACGCATCCGGACGAACCGACGCTTTATATCGCAGGTGATACGATTTGGTGTGACGAGGTCGCGCATGCGATTGAACAACATACACCAGATATCATCGTCGTCAACAGTGGGGCTGCCCAGTTCCTGACGGGAGAACCGATCACGATGTCGCAGCGTGATCTCCTTGCCGTACACGAAGCAGCAGCGGAAGCAACGATCATCGTCTCGCACCTCGAGTCCGTCAATCACTGTCTCCTGCGGCGCGACATGATTGCTGACTTTTTAGCTGCTTTCCACCTCTCTGCCCATTTCCTCATTCCGGAAGATGGCGAAACGATGTCATTTTAAGAACAAATCAAAAGTCTCTTTTCGAAATTCATCGAAAAGAGACTTTTTTCATGGAATGACCAATCCTAATAATCGAGCGAAGGCGACTGCTTGTTCTTCCGTAATGACTGCGCCCGGTAAAAATCGCGGATCGATTGTGATACCAGAGAGTTCCGTCTGCCGGAGATCAAGACCTTTTAATGGTGTTTCAATCCATTGGCTATCAGTAAGCCGGACCGCTTCGAGTTTCCAATGGGTCGGTTTCACTTCGAAGAACTGTGCTTCTTTCATCGTCGTTTCACTCCAATGCTGATGACGGACAGTACTACGAATGAACTGGGCATAGTCTGCGAGTCCTTCTTCGATCGTCAGATGATCAAGCGTACAATCTTCAAACTGAACACCCGTCATCCGGCATCCGACGAAAGACACGCGGTGAAAACGGGTTTCTTGGAAGTGACATCCTGTTAAGTCACATTGCTCGAAACGAATATCTTCGAACGAACCGCGGTCAAAGGTGAGGTTCGCGAACGAGACATTTTGAAAACATACTTGATAGGCATCGATACGCTCCGTCAGTTCGACAGGCATCGACTCCTTTTCATAACGTGCTCCTTTCAGATATGGATCGTCGATTTCGACTTGATCGAACGTCTCTGCTTGAAGCGTTTTCGGTAATTCTGGTAAACGGATAACGATCTCTTTCATAAAAATTCCCCCTTTTTCTCTCCTTTAGTGTATCAAACTCCTTTTGCATAAGGGTCAATCGTTCGAAATCCCTCTTTTTTCAACAGTTTTTTATTTTGAGACACTTTGAGACCATGCTATAGTCAAAGAAAATCAAAATAAGAACATATGTTCTTTCATGTAAAGGAGTGATTCAAATGTTTCCTTCCGTCGTTTTACCACAGAATAAACGTATTTTTTGTGTTGACAGTGTTTCCTTCTACGCCAGCTGTGAATGCCAGTATCGCAATCTCCCTCCCTTAACGACACGTCTTGCGGTCGTCTCCGATTTAAAACGAAGCGGATCCGTCATTCTCGCCGCTACTCCCGCCTTAAAAGCGCTTGGAATCAAGACAGCCGGTCGACTGTACGAAATCGAGCAATTACCCTACGCCATTCGTCGTACGATTCAACTCGTCGAACCGCGCATGCTCGCTTATATGAAAACGTCGATTCGTGTCCTGGATGTCCTGCACCAATTCGCCCCACCTGAAGCGATCCGTGTCTATTCGATTGACGAAAGTTTCATTGACATGACTGGAACCGATCGCCTGTTTGGTTCCGATCTGCAAGCTGCCAAAAAGATTCAAGAAGCGATTCTGAAGCAGACCGGCATTCATGTCCGCATCGGGATTGGTCCAAATAACGTCATCGCGAAACTGACGCTTGACTTAATCGGGAAAAAAGAAGGCATCGCACAATGTGGATACGCTGATGTCGCACGACGTCTCCATGATTTTCCGATTCGGAAGATGTGGGGAGTCGGACACCGCATGGAACAACATCTGCAGATGATGGGGATTGAAACGATCGGTGACCTTGCCATGCGCCCCGTCGAAGAGTTACATGAACGCTTCGGTGTCATCGGCGCCGAATTGTGGCACCACGCTTGGGGTCTTGACGCGTCACCGACACTGCTTCCCCCTCGCCATTTGTTCGAGAAAGCCCCTCAACGGACGATCGGACACGGTGTGACCTTGATGCAGGACTATTATCAATTCGAACGTATCCGGAATGTGCTCAACGAACTCGTGCAGGATGTTGCCGCACGTTGCCGCTTTTCGAATCAAGTCGGTTGGACTGTTCATATCGGTGTCCGTTATTCTCGAAACGTCGTCCGAAGTGGCTTCTCGCGTCAAGTCCGGTTGCCTTATCCGACATCCGATGAGCGAATCATTCTGCGTCATGTCTTACAATTATTCGAACCGAATTGGCTGGACGGAGAACCTGTTCGTTTTTTATCTGTCGCAGTGGGTCATCTGACTGCCGATCAAGGTACCTTACAATTATCCTTGTTCGAGGATAATACACGACTTTGGAAACGGCGGCGCTTATTAAAAGCAATGGACATCGTTAACCTCCGCTACGGGAAAGGAACGATTCGTCTCGCTGTCTCGTTTCTCGATACGAGCGTCGCCAAACGGCGGCTTCGTTTCGTTGGCGGTCATCCAGGAGGTGATCTTCATGACAGCGTATCGTGATCGAGGGAATTTAAAGTGGATCCCTTTTCTCATGCCGGAGCACTTGCAATTGCTCCGGGAGTATTATGTCCAAATGCATCAGCTCGACTTGCCTGAAATCGATGAACAACTGCAAGAATCGTGGCACTTTTTACTTCAAGAGGCTTTAATAGAAGGAAACGAACTCGAAATCACGTATTATAAGGAAAGTAGCTACGTGACGGTCGTCGGTTTTGTTGAACGGCTAGAGCCTGAACGTTCCGTTCTCTTTCTGCGTGGTCGTGTTGTAGTAGAAATCTCCTTCACACGAATCGTTCGGATCGAAAACGGGTAAGCTTTCATACAGATCGCCGCTTTAAATCGTGCCCGGAAAGAAGGAATAGTCATGTTGGATTGGTTCACTTCCCTCCCCGTCGTCGTGCAAGCATTACTTGCCGGTATGATGACTTGGGGATTAACCGCACTTGGTGCGGCACTCGTTTTCGTCTTTACAACGATTGAAAAACGCGTCATGAACATGATGCTTGGTTTTGCAGCCGGCGTCATGATTGCCGCTTCATTCTGGTCTTTGCTCGCCCCAGCGATCGAATTCACGGAGCAGGACGGTGGCATCGCGTGGATTCCTGCCGCCATCGGTTTTCTCGCTGGTGGATTTTTCGTCCGTCTCCTTGACTTCGTCACACCGCATTTGCACTTATCCGCACCACTTGAAACAGCTGAAGGTCCTTCAACAGGACTTAAGAAAACGACGTTGCTGTTTCTTGCGATCACGTTGCATAACATTCCGGAAGGTCTTGCGATCGGTGTCGCTTTTGGTGCCGCTGCCTTGAATATGGACGGAGCGACCGTCGCCGGGGCTTTGACACTCGCACTCGGGATTGGCATTCAAAACATGCCCGAAGGTGCTGCGTTATCGATTCCGTTACGCGGTGAAGGGATGTCGCGCCGGCGCGCCTTTCATTACGGTCAATTGTCAGCAATCGTCGAACCGATTGCTGCGATGGTCGGTGCGGCGGCTGTCTTCTTCGTTCAACCGCTTCTGCCGTATGCATTATCGTTCGCTGCCGGAGCGATGATTTTCGTCGTCGTCGAAGAATTGATTCCGGAATCACAAGCAGAGAACGGATCCGATTTAGCGACACTTGGTCTAATGGTCGGTTTCACGGTCATGATGATTCTCGATGTCGCTTTAGGTTGAGCTCAACAGCAACGAGCAGTGGATTGAAGCCTCCACTGCTCGTTTATCCATTCCCATTCGAATCATTATTCGATTTGAAGTTGTCCTGACCTTGTGTGATAAGCGGAGGATTTTATTCAAGATGCCGTCCTACACACAAACTTCGTCTTGAAGTTTGCGTTGCTGTCCTAAGTATTTCGTCTCTCTTGCTTTCTATGATCGAAGTGCGTATTCACGGATCAGATTGGTCACGTTCCCTCAGACCTGCGCCCGATATTCCGATTGGTTCTATCTCACAAGAATAAAACATGATATGTTTTTACATAGCACATCATTATAGAAGGAGATTACCATGCACATCATTGAACTCTTGAAAGCTCTTTTACTCGGTTTCGTCGAAGGGATGACGGAATTCGCACCTGTCTCCTCGACTGGTCATATGATCATCGTGGATGACATGTGGTTACAAACAACAGAATTTCTTGGTAAGTATTCGGCGAACACCTTTAAGGTCGTCATCCAGCTCGGATCGATTCTAGCTGTCATCGTCGTCTTTTGGAAACGCCTCTTCAGCTTGATCGGTTTATATAAGATCGAAGGAGAGCACGACGCATCAGGAACACACAAGTTAAAGCTACGTCACGTCTTGATTGGTCTTCTACCAGCAGCTGTTCTCGGATTGTTATTCGAGGACTTCATCGATGAGAATCTCTTCTCGATTGAAACTGTCATCATCGGTCTTGCGGTCGGTGCCCTCTTGATGATTGCAGCCGATAAACTCGGACCAAAGGAACCTAAAACGACATCGCTTGATCAGATTACATATCGCCAAGCAGCATTCGTCGGTCTGTTCCAATGTATTTCCCTTTGGCCTGGCTTCTCCCGTTCTGGTTCAACGATTTCAGGAGGGGTCTTCCTCGGCATGAATCACCGGACGGCAGCTGACTTCACGTTCATCATGGCCGTACCGATCATGTTCGGTGCTAGTTTCCTCTCACTCGTTAAGAACTGGGATAACATTCATGCGAGTGATTTCGGTTTCTATGCCGTCGGATTTATCGCATCGTTCGTGTTTGCCCTCTTATCGATTCGTTTCTTCTTGAAGCTGATCAACAAGATCAAACTCGTTCCGTTCGCGATCTATCGTCTTGTCTTAGCAGCTGTTCTTGCTATCATCGTCTACATGTAAATTCTAACCGTTAGCTATTTTAGCTGACGGTTTTTTATTTTTTTTGAAACTAATTCATTCGGTTAAGGGTATATAGGGATGAGACATACTTAAAGGAGTGAACGCCATATGGCACGCAGAAGTCGGAGTCGATCAAAACTCCCATTAATCATCGGAGTCGTTGTCGTCGTCGTGATTGCGTTTTTAGCAATCGGCCAATACAACAGCCTCGTCAATGTAGAAGAAGATGTATCGAATAAATGGTCGCAAGTCGATAACCAGATCAAGCGTCGTGCGGATTTAATTCCGAACCTCGTCGAAACGGTCAAAGGTGTCGCGGGTCAAGAAGAAAAAGTGTACGGCAAAGTCGCTGAAGCTCAAGCTGGTCTTGCGCGCGCCGCGTCAACCGAACAACGGATTGAAGCCGATCAACAAGTCACGTCTTCGCTTCGTGGATTGATTGCTTTGCAAACCACTTATCCGGAACTAAAATCAAGCGAACGATTCCAATCGTTGATGGATACGCTGGAAGGAACAGAAAATCGTCTCGGGATCGCCCGCAAGGATTACAACGATGCCGTGACGCTTTATAACAAAAAACGTCGGAGCTTCCCAACAGCACTCTATGCCTCTGCATTCGGATTCGAGAAAAAGCCGTATTACGAAATTTCAGACAGCGACCGAGAAAATCCGACTGTCGACTTTAACAGTGATTCGAAATGATTCGGCGGTGGACGCGACTTCTGTTGAGCGCGTTCCTCGTCTTCTTCCTCTTCGTTCCGACGGCTAGTGCCGTTTCAGAACGAACGGGAGCAGCCTTTTTCATTCAAGATGATGCTCAGTTGCTCACACCGTCGGAAGAAGCCGAACTCGCGCAACTCGGTCAGGAACTCGAACAGTACACGACGGCGCAAGTCGTGCTGAAGACGGTTTCCGATCTAAAAGGACAGGACTTAAGTTCTTACGCCAATGAAACATTCCGGCGACAAGGAATCGGTCAAAAAGGAAAAGACAATGGTGTACTCGTCGTCGTCGCTCCGAACGAAAAGAATCGCCAATTTCGGATCGAGGTCGGTTATAAACTCGAAGGGGTTCTGACCGATATCACGGCCGGTCGTATCCTCGATCAATACGCGGTCCCTTATAAAGAGAATGGTCAGTATGGAAAAGCAGCAAGCGAAACATACAAAGCTGTCGTCAGTGTCATTTCAAAAGATCAGTCGCTTGAGTCGCAAGACCCTCCGAAATCTCAAAATGATGGTGGGCTTCCGCTGTGGACGAAGATTCTGATTGGTGCTGGATTACTGATCTTATTGTTCCTCGATATGAAGTTCACCGGTGGTATGTTCTTCTTCGCGATTTTGAACATCTTCTCCGCAATCATGCGTGGCGGCGGTGGAAATGGTGGCAGTCGTGGTGGTGGCGGAAGTTCCGGCGGTGGTGGTGCCGAACGGTAGAAAAGGAGTCGTTTTTTCATGAGGATCATCTTAGGGTATTACCTCCTCCTGACACTCATCGGATTTGTCTCGATGTGGCAGGATAAACGTCGAGCACGACAACATGCTTACCGGACACCGGAAGCGACACTATTAACGATTGCTTTCCTCGGTGGTGCGCTCGGTTCTTGGATTGGTATGTATACAGTCCGGCATAAGACACGGAAAGCGAAATTCCAATGGCTGGTGCCGCTTGCAGCTGTGTTGCATCTCGCTTTCTGGATATTTTACACTTCACAATGAAATAATGTGACCGATAGAGAAGGGAACGTACGGAAATGTGTCCGTCGTTCCCTTCTCTTTTTGGGATGAGGTCAATGATTATAAAAGATAGGTTTAAATTCTTTTTCTCTCAGGGTAAAGAGTTTAACCAATTTAATTAATACATCTTTTGATGTATCGAGAGGTGGACATCTTTTTATGTGGCATCCTTGCGCCGAATGCACGACATCAATCCGTTTTATTGAAGCGGGAGCACTCCATATCCAGTCACCAACACCAGAAATCTATTCCTATCAATCATTCGAACAACTCGAACAGTTACTGACGTCGCTCTTGCGTGTAGCGGATTATCCGGTATCCTGTCGCGCCACACAATCGCGTTATGTGACAGCACCTATCCTAGCTTCAGCACTCTTAGAACAGCTAAAGCATCGGTCAGCGATTGATTTTATCCAGCACGGCGTCATGACAAGCCATCTGCAACCGATTTATGATATTCAACAAAATATCCTCGTCGCGAACGAAGCCTTACTGCGCGCAGCAGATGACAACACGCCGATCTCACCGGGTGTCCTGTTCTCCACTGCCTCGAAGATGGGGCTTCATTCCCGTCTTGATCAGCGGGCGCGTGAAGAAGCCATCCGTGCGACGCATCATATCGGTGGCACAACAAAAACGTTCATCAACTTTCTCCCTTCGACGATCTATAATCCGGAGTACTGCCTGCGCCATACGTTTGAGATCGTCGAACGTTATCAAGTCGATCCGAGTCGGCTCGTCTTCGAAGTCGTCGAAACGGAAAAAATTGAAGACGTCAACCATTTGAAACACGTCTTCGAACAGTATAAAAAGCAAGGCATTCAAGTAGCACTGGACGATGTCGGCGCTGGTTTCTCGACACTCGATATGTTGTCCTTGCTTCAACCAGATTATATTAAAATTGATCGTTCCTTCATCGATCACTGCGATACGAACTCAGAAAACGAAGCCTTTTTACGAAAAGCCCGTCATCTGACACGAGAAATGGGGATTCAAATCTTAGCGGAAGGCATCGAACGGCAAGAAGAACTCGATCTTTGCCGCGAACTCGGCTTCGATCTTGGTCAAGGATACCTACTCGGTCGCCCTGCTCCTTATGCTCGCTTTGCGAAAGCACAATAAAAATACGCACATGGACCGTTTGATGATTATTCGGCACATGTGCGTCTTTTTATGTTAAGTCGTCGAAACGAAAACCGTCTCGTTCCGTGTAATAGCATCCACTAGTTGTTCCATTGACACGATCGGACGCAACAGACGACACAATTCCTCTTTCGATGTCCGTAAAGCAAGTGTTTCGACGACATCAAGCGATAATGCGAAGTCTGCGAGTGCCGTCGGCTGTTCTTGTGCAAGAAGATAGTCACGCAACTCTGCATAATCATCATCATGTCCGAGTAACTTCTCTTGAACGAGTAGTCCGTAACCGACCTTACTCCCGTGCAAGAACGCATGCGTTTCTGGATGAGGCGATAACGCGTTATGCACTGCGTGTCCAATTGCACCACGCGTCGCCGCATCACCAAAACCACCAATGCTTCCGGCTAACGGAATGACGGTTTCGACGAGATGTTGCATTTCAACGGGATACTCACGAAAACGCGTTTCCGTTATATTCGTCGACAAGATAAGATCCTTACAAAGTTCAGCCGTCCGAAGTGCCATCTCGATGACGGGATCTTCAGCCGATGATCCGCTTAAGGCACGTGCTTCATACCACTTCGCTAACGTATCGACGAGCCCCGCTACAAAATAATCATACGGACTCGCTGCGATGATCCGATGATCGAGTAAAAGGGCTTCAATCACGACGGGGAACGTATCAAATCGGATATACTGTCCCTCTTCGTTATACATGACACTGAGCGGAGTCCACGGAGCACAGTTCGAGACGATCGTCGGAATGATGATGATCGGGCGTCTCAATTGAAACGCGACCTGTTTTGCCGTATCGATGACACTCCCGCCTCCGAGCGCGAGAATCACATCGTACGGAGCACATACTTGTTTGAAAGCTTCCACCTGTTGATCCGTACAATGCCCTTCAAATAAAAGACGTGGTAATGCCGGTAAAGCAAAAGCAGCTGCTTCATAGGCTTGACGTCCATGAATCAGGACTGCTGAACGATTACCTATCACTTCTTTAAGTTGATCGAGCGCGTTTTCCTCATGTATGTATTGCAAAACAGCTTGTCGAATCACAGAATCGCCTCCTAATATTTGTTATCGCTCAGTATACGCAAAAGAACTCGCTTCGGCAATCATTCGATTTTCATAGAAGGAGAGCGTACACTAGAAAAGACAACAGTTCACTACAAAGGAGTCGATGAATCGATGCAACAGATCACGTTAAACAATGGCATCAGTATGCCCCAACTCGGATATGGTGTCTTTAAAGTACCGGAAGAAGAAGTATATGAAGCGGTCAGCGAAGCACTCCGCGCTGGGTATCGTTCAATCGATACAGCGATGATTTACGAAAATGAAGAAGGTGTCGGTCGTGCGCTGCGTGATTCGGGCATTCCCCGAGAAGAGATCTTTCTGACGACGAAAGTCTGGAATTCCGATCACGGCTACGAAGAGACACTTGCCGCTTTCGAGACGAGTCTGCAAAAGCTTGGTGTCGATTACGTCGATTTGTACCTGATTCATTGGCCGATGCCAAAAGAGGATCGTTATGTCGAGACATGGCGGGCACTCGAACATCTCTATGCAGAAGGAAAGACGCGTGCCATCGGTGTTTCGAACTTCCATATTCCGCACTTGGAACGAATTTTAGCCGAAGGATCAATCGTTCCTGCCGTCAATCAGATTGAACTCCATCCGTTCCTTAGCCAAGAAGCGATCCGAGACTTTTGCCGCAAGCACGGTATCGTCGTTGAAGCTTGGAGTCCGTTGATGAAAGGACGCGACGCGTTAACGCATCCGGTCATCGTCGATATCGCCGATCGTCATCAGAAAACGCCGGCTCAAGTCGTCCTCCGTTGGCACTTGCAACACGATATCGTCGCGATTCCGAAATCTGTCACGCCAAGCCGCATTCGCGAAAATCTTGATGTCTTCGACTTCAGCTTGTCAGACGCTGATATGCAAGCCATAGATCAATTGAACGCCAACGTGCGTACAGGATCAAATCCGGATCATAAATAAGACGAGACGATTCTCGTTTAATCTCCATACAAAAAGAAGGTACCTTTCGGAATTGATCCGGAAGGTACCTTCTTTGATGATGACCCTGATGCGTGATTCTAATCTATTATTTTAGCGGTCTAAATTATTTCCATGGTCTTGCTTGGCGATGTCATCCGATTGATGTTTCGATTGGCGATGTTCTTCGCCGTCTTGCGTTGCATCATGTTCTTTTTCCTTGCGTTCTGTTTCCGGCCGGCGGAAATCGTCATCCCGACGCATCGCGATGTCCGGTTCCCGGTTCCCGTCGAGTTTTTTTGAATGATCGATTGCCTGCTCGTCTTGCGGCATCTTATCCGTACCGGCACGGTGCAAATCAATCTCTGCATGCTCTTCCTTCGAATCTTTATCAACATCAAGCGGATTACCGGAGCCGAGCTGTGCATTGGAGTTCGCATCTGATGACGTATGTGTCTCTTCGCCACTACCATAACGGACTTTTACATCAGGATGCGTATTGTCTGTATTTAAATGTGGATCGAACTGGATGTCTTGGACTTCAAGTAACAGAACGAAGCCCCCACCTTCGACTTCCGTTTTGCGTTGTTCGATTTCATTGTCTGATAGATCAAGTGACCCGAACAGATCATCGACTTCTTGATCGCGTCCTTTGTTCCCACGAATCCGATCAATCCAAGACGGTCTCGTCGTCGCGATTTCTGCGTCCATTTGGCTACGGACGAGTGCGATGTTCGATTTCTCCTTGACGATGACGTAGAAGTCTTCCTCCCGGTGTCCTTGAATGTGCAGTTCGTCCATTTTTGAGATCAATTCTTCCTCTGAATAGAACGTTCCGATATATTGTTTCGTTTTCATGGATGTTCTCCCCTTATTAACACGATTTGTCATGCGTGACTTCTATAAGGAGTATTTCCTCTTTTGCGTTAAAATATGCCAAAAAACATGCGTTCCATTAAAACGTCATCTGTTTGACATGTAAACGATCATTCGCCGACGAGTTTCAAGCCGATTGTCGCACTCAAGACAAGACCAATGCAGACCAGTCGCTTCCAGTCTTTTGATTCGTTATAGAGCACCATGCTGAGAATCGCACCACCCGCTGCTCCGATTCCCGTCCATACCGCATACGCCGTTCCCATCGGTAAACCATTCATCGCAAGTGTCAAAAATAGAAAACTGAGTCCGAATCCTGTTCCCATCAACAGTAGATTCTTCGCATTCTTATTTTGATTGAACGTATTGATCAAGACGACACCAAACATCTCAAAGATTCCGGCAATGATTAAATAAATCCAACTCATGCTGATTTCTCCTCTCCACTGACTAATTTCAGACCGATGACGCCGACGAGTAAGACAGCAATCAATGCTAATTTCATCACGGAAGCGGTTTGATCGAACAAGACGATATCCGTCACGACCGTTCCTGCTGTTCCGAGGCCGACGAAAACAGCATAGACCGTTCCGACTGGTAAATGGTTACTCGCTTTAATGAGCACGGTAAAGCTAACGATGATACAGACGATCGTTGCAGCCCACTCAAGTGGTGTTGCCGCATGTTTTAATCCGATGACCCAGCCCACTTCAAAACACGCTGCGACGATGATGCCAATCCAATACTTTGCCATAGTAATTGCCTCCTGATAGGTAAATTCAAATGAAAAAGCCCGGGAGCAAGCGAGACGATTCGCTTTACTCCCGGGCTTTTATCCCTCCGTTGCATGGACAACCGTCCATGTTCCTCCCTCGGTCCAGCCGTACGGAACCCTAGAGGATACTCCCTATTCCATTCGATACAACCACCCTAGCATGCCCTTTTTCCCATGTCAAACAGGAATCTGTTCCCCATCTGTCAAATAGAATCAAAGTGACTTCATCTGAATGAGGAGGATGCTGCATGCGTTATAAAATCAATGATCAACTTCGGATTCGTCGTTTTACACCAGAAGATGTAGAAGCGGTTCACGCCTATGCCTCACAACCCATAGTCAGTCAATTCCAGTCATGGGGACCGAATACCGAAACGGATACGAAACAATTCCTACACGATGCGCTTGAAAGTGAACTCGAGACACCAAGACGTCGTTATGTCTTTGCCGTGACGTTTCCAAGTGACGTCGTCATCGGTGCTGGTGAACTCGTTATCACAGACGTTGAGAATAAAATCGCCGAAATCGGATACGTCCTCTCCCCTGATGAATGGGGGAACGGATACGCGACGTCGATCGCTTCCTTCCTTCTCCAATTCGGTTTTGAAAAACTAGAATTACACCGAATTACAGCGACATGTGATCCACGGAACGTCGCTTCTGAACGTGTCTTACAAAAAGTCGGTATGACAAAGGAAGGACAGCTTCGCGAGACGGTCTATTTAGAAGACCACTGGCGCGATTCTTTGATTTACGGCATGCTTGACTGGGAATGGCAAGTGGATCACGAAGAAGATAACTAACATATGACTTCAAACGGTGTGCCGAGGCATACCGTTTTTTTATGGACAATCTCCTATTTTTTTGATTTTCATCAATTTTTAAACAATCACATGCTACACTATTCATAATGACAAATTTTAAGAATTGGAGTGAACCTCTTGATGAAAAAATGGACTGCTCATGTTGCTGGACTTGCCGCAACGTTAATGTTGAGCTCGGTTTTACCCGCACCCGCTTTCGCTGAATCGCCACCTGCTCAACCGACAGCAGAAACACAAACAGTCACTGAGACGACCGGGATGGCTTATGTGAAAGAGGATACCGCGTTGCTACAAACGGCTGATTCCGCAACGGTCATTCAACAACTACCAGCAGGAACGACACTGAAGACGCTCGGTACGGACGGTGACTTTACCCGTGTCAGTTGGCAAGAAGGTGCTGCTTATGTCGCAACAAACGCGTTAACGCAAACAGCACCTGTCTTTCAAAAACAAGCAACACTGACGTCGAAAAGTCCACTCTCATTAGTTGCTTCACCATTTGATTCCACCGTCGTGACGACACTTCCCGCCTATCAGCGAATTGATACATACGGCACTTTCGACACGTTCACGCGTCTGAAATGGAACGAGCAATACGTCTACGTCTCTACGACACAACTCGAGCAACTTCCGAAATTAGTTGGAACGCGTTATGCCAAACGAGCGACTTCTCTTTTCGTTGAGCCGAAGACGACGAGCGCGAAGACAGCTGTCACTCAAAATCAAGCATTCGAAACGTTCGGTACGATCGGTACTTTTACACGCGTGGCGACTAAAACGGGTTACGCCTTCGTATTGACGGCTGATTTAGCTGATGCGCCGGTCGTGAACCATCCAGAAACAGGGCTACGTTATGCCCAACAGCAGACGACGGTCTATGCTACTGCGACTACGAAAGGAAAAGTCGTACAATCGCTTCCTGTGAATACTTCGCTTCAGACGTACGGCATCGAGGGTTCATTTACACGAATCAAACGAAACGACGAGTATGCCTATGTGCTGACGGCACATCTTGGTACATTGAAATACTATTCGAAGACTGCACGCCTCTATGTTCAGCGTGCTACACCGATCTATTCGGATGCCAAATCTTCAAGTCCTGTCTTAAAGCAACATCAAACGAATACGCTGCTGACGGTGTATGGCACAAGCGGTGCCTATAGCCGGATCATCTTCCGTGGAGTTCACGCTTACGTCAAGACAGCTGATCTCGGTACTGGAAAAGTTTATGCATCAACCGGGACACGATACGCGAAACGCAACTTGTCCGTCTACACATCTGCGTCGACGAAGAGCAAAATCATGTATTCCGTCAAACGAGCTGACAAGCTAACGATTTACGGCACAAGCGGCAGTTACACACGCTTGAAAAAAGGATCGGTCTACGGTTACGTCAAAACGACGGATCTCGTCACGAAAAAGCCGGATCTGTATGACGTCACTGGTCAACGCTACGTGACGGAAGACGATGTCGTCATTCGTTCGCAGGCAAAACTTTCGAGCAAAAAAATCGGCACACTAAAAAAAGGTACCTCGATTTCGATCTACGGAAAAAGCGGTTATTATACACGCGTCAAATATAAAAACACCTTTGGTTTCGTCGATTCGAGTCGCATCGGACTGAACAAGCCGACGGCAAAAGCAAAAAAAGGCACGACATTTTATGTTCATCTAGATCAAACTCCACTCTTCTCTGCTGACGTCGCTTACAGTCGCCCAGCTGCCTATTTGAAGAAAGGGACGAAACTAATTGGTCTAAAATCAATTGATGATGATTTTTGGCAAGTTCGCCTGGCAAATGGTCAAACGGGTTACGTCCTCAACCCTTATATCAGCACGAGCAAACCCGATATGAAACTGACACAAAAAGCGATCGACCGGGCGAAAATCTATACCGTCAAACAGACGACGTCGTTCTTCGCAAGTCCAACTAGTCCTAAAGATAGCGGACTCGTTGAACAAGGCAAACGCGTTTATCCGCGTCATCGAGTCGGAAACTTCTATGTCATCCAGTCAGGCTGGACACCTGTTTATCTTCCTGTATCCGCTGTGACGATCACGTCCGATAAACGGGTCGTTAAAAAGAATAATACGCGTGGTGAAAAGCTGATCCAAGCAGCCGTCCAACATATCGGCACACCATACACATGGGGTTCGCAAGATGCCGTGAACGGTGGTTTTGACTGTTCCGGTTTGATTCACTACGCGACGAACAAGGCTGGAAAATACGGTGGTCGGACGAATGTTCGTGGCTACTGGTATGGTGCTTTCTTTACGAATCGCCGGACGAGTATCTCGAGTGGTAAACGCTCGGATATCGTCTTCTTCCAGAACACCTACACGGATGGTCCATCGCATATCGGAATCATGCTCGATAGCGAACACTTCATCCATGCAGGCGGTTCACAGCTTCAAATCAACTCGATTTACGAACCGCGTTGGCAGGAGCATTTCCTCGGCTTTAAATCGATGTAATAAAAAAGACGAATCCGTCGGTTTCGACGGGTTCGTCTCTTCTTATCGCAACACGTCAGAAAGTCATCTCGACGTATTTCGCCACTTGTCGGTCCATCAAGTATAATTCGATCTGTTCACGATAGGCTTTATAGTGGTCGGATGCGATATGCGCTTCAAGCGCTTCTTCGTCCCGATACACTTCATACAGCATGAATTGATGCTCATCCTCGATCGATTGGTGCAAGGAATAACGTAAGCATCCTTCTTCTTTTTGTGAAGCATGATAAACCGTTTGTAAAATCGGGAAGACTTGATCCGCAAGTCCAGCTTTGATGGTAAGTACAGCATTAACGACGATTTCTCCCATGTTACATTATCCCCTTTCGTGATTACCTGTATCTGTACCCATTTTCACAAAAAGACACACGTTAAAGGAGCTAGAACATGCAAACTCAACTTTTTGAAGCACTCGAACAATTCGAACCGACGATGATCGCATTACGCCGTGATTTCCACCGCCATCCGGAACTATCCTTCCAGGAAGTCCGCACACCAGAACGGATTGCCGCCTTTTACGCAGAACAAAGCATTCCTCATCAAACAGCCGTCGGAGGTCGTGGTGTCGTCGCGACGATCGAAGGCAAACAGCCTGGTCCGACGATTGCTGTCCGTGCCGATTTTGATGCTTTACCGCTTCAGGAAGAGACGACGCTTGCCTTCCGGTCGATCCATCCCGGGGTCATGCATGCTTGTGGACACGATGGTCATACGGCGATGGTGATGGCACTCGCTGCTACGCTCTATCCGTTACGTAATCAATTGCAAGGAACGATTCGGATCATCCACCAGCATGGCGAAGAGGTCTTTCCCGGTGGAGCAATCCAAATGATCGAAGCCGGCGTCCTCGAAGGGGTCGATGCAATTTTCGCGACACATCTCGAAAATGATTTACCGGTTGGCACGATTGGGTTTCGGAAAGGACATACATTATGTGCAATCGACGAATTCGAAATCATCGTTCATGGTCAAGGTGGACATGCGCAAGCACCGCACAAAACAAAAGATGCGCTCGTCGCTGGAGCGCAGCTCGTCTGTAACTTACAGCATCTCGTCAGTCGACGGGTCGATCCGTTCGAGCCGGCAGTTCTTGCAATCGGATCCTTCCATGCGGGAACGGCGCCGAACATCGTTACGGGTGAAGCACGCATCGTCGGCGAAATTCGGACGTTCAATGAGACACTGCGGCATCAGCTCCGGCAAGAAGTCGATCTTGTCGCCAAAACGACATGTGCCGGCATTGGGGCCACCTATTCAATCGACTTCACGACTGGTTACCCGGCGCTCTGGAATCATCCGGACGAGACAAAACTTGTTCAGGAAGCCGCTTCTTTCTTACCGGAAGCATCCGTCCGGGCACTCACACCAATGATGGCTGCGGATGACTTCGCGCATTATCTAACACATGTCCCGGGAAGTTATTTCTTTACTGGCTCCGGATATACGGACGGTCGCGTCAACTACCCACAGCATCATCCGCAGTACGAAATTAACGAACAGGCGTTGTTGATTGGTGCGAAGACACTCGGAGCGACGGTTTTACGTGCCTTGAAACCTAAGGATTGACTTTATTTCTGTGTGAATGGTATCATCACAACAATGATAACGAATGACATCAACTTCATATACCCTTATCAAGAGTGGACCGAGAGATCTGGATCGATGACGTCCCAGCAACCTGCGCATAGCAAGGTGCTACGACCAGCAAAGCGAAAGCTTTGGTTGATAAAAAGCGGCGACTCCTTTTGCAACCAAGCGAAGGAGTCGTTTTCGTTTTCTCGCTGTCAGACATACAATGGGGATTTCCCACGGAGAGGAAGAGACAGATGGAAAAAGCAACATTTGCAGGTGGATGTTTTTGGTGCATGGTGACACCGTTTGAAGAATTACCAGGAATCGAGGGAATCGTATCAGGTTACATGGGCGGACACGTCGACAATCCGACATACGAGCAAGTCAAAACAGGAACGACGGGACATCTCGAAGTCGTCCAAATCACGTTTGATCCGAGCCTGTTCCCGTACGAGCGTCTGCTCGAACTCTACTGGCCACAAACGGATCCGACGGATGCAGAAGGTCAATTCCAAGATCGCGGCACGCAGTACGCACCAGCGATCTTCTATCATACGGATGCACAGCACGAAGCAGCGATCGCTTCCCGTGACGCCCTTGCTGCAAGCAATCGTTTCAAACAACCGATCGTGACGCGGATTGATGCCGCTTCTGAATTTTATCCGGCGGAAGAGTACCATCAAGACTTCCATAAGAAAAATCCAGAACACTATAAAAAAGATCGTGCTGCTTCTGGTCGCGATGCTTTCATCGAGCAGGAATGGAAAGATACGACGACGGTCTAATTCAAAAAATGCATATAAAAAACAGGTCAGTAAACATTTGTTTGCTGACCTGTTCCATTGTTATGAAAAAAATAAGTCATGAAACACGTTCTACTTGATCCTTCGCCCTCTCTTCCGGCGCGACGACTTGATACCGCTTCAAAACGAAGATCCCACATACCATGACGGCGAGACCGACGAGCTGACCGAACGATAAATCAATTTGTGGTAAACCGAACCAGCCGAACGTATCAACAGCAAGAGCAAAGCTTAACTGCGAAATCAGAACGACAGAGATCGCGATGGACGGACCAAGCAACTGAATCCCACGCATGACACAAAAAACGACGCCGACACCGACAAGTCCACCAAACCAATAGAGTGGCGATACGTTTTGGATCTGTCCGATTGTTCCACCACGAAACAGAACATACGTGACACTTGCTCCGATGAAACCGACGAAGAAGACCAGCGTCGTTGTCGCCCAAGCACCGAACGCGTCACTCATCCGAGCATTCAATACCGTCTGTAAACTGATTAACATCCCTGCCAACACGGCACACACGATTCCTATTACCATGTTCGTTCCTCCTTACTCATAGCTGTTGCCGTTCGCCTTCTCGCGAATCCGCTCCAAATCGACGATGATGATTTTCCCGCGTCGTCGAACGAGAATCTCCTCTTCACATAATTTCGTGATGATCCGGTTGAGATGGCGATAACTCGTTCCAAGCCAGTCAGCGACGTCATGCAGGTTCGACGTCCGCATCTCCTGATAAAACAAACTGTCACTAGCTTCGGACGCAATCGATAATAAGTAGCCTGCAAATCGCTCCTCGACCGTATAGAGTACGTGGTGCGACGCTGATTTCGAATCGGCATACCACTTCGCTGTAATTGTTCTTAGTAAAAATTGCAGAAAGACGTTCGTTGTATTGTGCTCGCGTAAAATCGTATACGGCACGCTCAACACATCGACATCGGTCACTGCTTCGACCGTATTCAGCACTTCCCGTTCGTTGATGAATTCAGCGTCACCAATCACTGTCAGTGGTGTTTTGAATCGTAAAATCCGTTGTTTTCCTTCTGACGAAGCAGCAGAAATCTTGACCTTGCCTGCGACGATGAAGTACATCCGGTCGATTGTCGCACCGGTCGTACAGAGGAGTTCTCCTTTTCGGAAGGTTTCTTCACGCAACCAAGCGCGCGTCTCTTCCGTTAAAATCGTATCTAGTCCATACTGTTGGATGACGGTTTCCATGTTCGTTCCCTCCCTTTAGGCAAGTGAGAAAATCGCAACTCCTGCAAGCATGAGACCCACACCAACCCACTGACCACGATTTCCTTGTTTTTTTAAGACACCGAACCATCCTTTTAAATCAATCAGAAAGGCACAAAAAATCTGCGCGACGAGTAACAAACACATCGCCCATGTCATGCCGAGTTTTTGGATCGCTGTCAGTTCCGTTACGACGACTAGCACGCCAATCAAACCACCGCTCGCATAAATCCACGGTAACTGACGGAATCCGCCGATTTTCCGATCTCGTACGAAGCTATAAATGACTAAACAACCCATCAGACCAACAAAGTGGACGATCAATACGGATAACCACGGTCCGACGCCTGTCGCAAGGCGCGCATTGAATATGCCTTGCAGGGCGATGAACAGACCGCTCATCAAAGCAAACACGACTCCTTGCACGTCATCTCCTCCTTTAATCTCTACACTAGAGTAGACCTTATTCGTGCCTCACTTGAAAAGGACAAATGTCCCATTTTCAAAAAAACATGAAAAAACCCGCTTTCCACAAGCGGGTTTACGGGTCATCATTGTATGTTCATGTCGCAAAACGAGCAGTCGTCCGCTTCAGCTGTTCCTCTGTTTCCTCCATCATGCGCGTAAACAACTCAGCAACCGTTGGCACATCACGAATCAAACCGGCAACCAGTCCAGCGTTGACATATCCTTTCTCTTCATCGCCTTCAAGAGCGCCTGTAATATGATACGACTCATTCGTCTGATCGAGAAAAGCAGCAGGTGTCTTGGCTGTGAGGTGTTCGACGTAAGGACCATCAAGGACACGTCGGACAAATCCAACGGAGCGCCCGATGATGCGTGTATCGGTATCTGTCGCATCCGTTAAGCGCGATTTATAAACTGGATGGACCTTCGCATCTTCCGTCGCGATCAACCGTGTTCCGAGCTGGACGCCGGCAGCACCAAGCAACAGGACAGCTGCTAGTCCACGCCCATCGCCAATCCCACCTGCTGCAAGGACCGGAATGTTGACCCGATCGACAAGTTGCGGAATCAAGGTCAGTGTCGTCAACTCGAGCGGTGAATTGATGCCTGCCGCTTCAACTCCCTCCGCTACGAGTACATCTGCCCCTGCCTGTTCTGCCTTTACTGCCTGTTTGACTGAAGCGACAACCGCGATCGTTTTGATACCAGCGGCTTGAAGTCGCTCTATGTACGGTGCTGGATTTCCCGCCGACAAAGAGACGACCGGAATCTTTTCTGCAATCGCGAGATCAATCAGTGCTTCCGTATAAGGAGATACACGAATCGCGATGTTCAAGGCAAATGGTTGCTCCGTCAGGATTCGTGTCTCCTGAATCCGAGACTTTACTTCATCGACCGACAACGTACCGCACCCAAGCGTTCCGAGTCCTCCGGCATTCGACACCGCTGCCGTGAGTGCTGCATGACTAATGTTACCCATCCCTCCTTGGATCAATGGATAACGAATGTTGAATAGCTCACAAATCGGAAACATATCTTTCCTCCGTTCTCGACTCCCACCGCATGATATACTGACAGGGAATGAATAGTAGTTCATCTTATCCTAGAAATGAGGTCGTTCTGTTATGAAGATTCCGTATCAATCGATTCATCCGAACGTAGCATCCGATGTATTCATCGCTCCTGGCGCTTATCTGATTGGAGACGTCACGATCGGTTCCGAGTCTACCATCTGGTTCAACGCTGTCTTACGCGGTGACGAAGGACCGATTACAATCGGCAAACGCTGCAGTATCCAAGACAACGCAACGATTCATCTGTACGAAGGCGCACCTGTCGTCATCGAGGATGAAGTGACGGTCGGACATAACGCGATTTTACACGGCTGTAAAATCGGACGTCGTTCGATCGTCGGAATGGGCGCGACCGTTCTTGATCATGCAGACATCGGTGAAGAATGCATCATCGGGGCGAACACGTTGATTCCATCAGGAAAAGTCTTCCCACCCCGTTCGCTGATCATCGGCTCACCCGGTAAAGTCGTGCGTGAACTGACGGAAGCGGATCTCGCGATGATTCAGGAGTCGATTGATTCCTACGTCGATAAAGGATATGCTTTCCGAAATATCCTCGCAGGATCAGCTGAACAGAACACATCTGAATGACACGAATGCGGGGCGGATCGCGCGATCCGTCCCGCTTTTTTGTATATCATCGTTCCGCAAACAGCGGGTGTTCTGTTGCATCATACGAAGCGCTACGTTGTGACACATCGTGTGTCTCTTCAAAGATTGATTCAAAGAACCGACTCGCTGGTTGCGCAAGCAGACGGTAATATTGCTCGAACAACAGTGCCGCATGGTGTCCGCTCCAAGCATCCGGTAATAGTTCTTGGGGGAGTCCCGGATCCGTGAAGAGGAATTTCCGGTACTCATGTACGAGCATCGTCCGTTCGACGAAACATTGCTCATCCGTCATTTCTCCTAGTTGGAGCTGACTCTGATGGACGATGTATTGCCGGCTATAATCCGTGATGAACGTTTCGTAACGTTCCTGCAATTCCTCTAGTGGAAAAGCGCGCTCAACAAGGGATTGGTCTTGCTTTGGACCGTGGTATTCACCGACGAAGAAATCGACATACTCTTCGATTTCGTACGCTTCAATCAATCGTTCCGCCTCTTTTTCAAGCGGATTCGGCGAAATCCAGACCCCGTTTGATAAGTTGCCAAACCCACTCCACGTCAGTTCTTTACGAAGCTCATCGCGAATCTGTCGCTTATCCTCAGGAATCGTGTACATTAACGTCCGCCACTTCCCGTCCCAGTCGTGCGGTGTTGATTTATAGATCCGGCGCGCTGCTTCTTCCATCCGTTCCACCCCACGCGGCGTCAACGAATAGAAGCTTTTACTCCCCTGCTTCTCGGAGACGAGCCAGCCTTGTTTGACCATCCGGGATACTGCGACCCGAACGGCTTGTTCGTTATGTCCGAACTCTTTGACGAGTCGAATTAAACTCCCGACCCAGATTTTGTTTCCGTAATGACGGATATAATCGCCGTAAATCGTAAAGATCATTGATTGGGTGTTCGCACTCATGGTATTCACTCTCTCTTCAGTCGTTCATAGTGTGTATCGTTAGTATACGGGTTATTTCAAACGTCGACCATCCTCATCTTCCTTCAAAGCGTGGTGGTCGTTTTTCAGCGAAGGCTTGTAGCGCTTCCTGACGATCAGCCGTCGGAATGACGACTTCATAAGCTTCCGTTTCGAGCTGCAGTCCTTGTTCGAGCGAGACGTCCCGCCCTTGATCAATCGCTCGCTTCGCCTGGCGCAAGGCGATTGGTCCGTTCTGTAACATTTGATGGGCAAACTCAAGACAGGTCGTCATCAACGCTTCCCGGGCGACGACGGCTGTCGCGAGTCCGTACCGTTCTGCTGTCATCGCATCGATTTTTTTCGCCGTGAAGATCAATTCCTTTGCCCGGGTCTCCCCAATCAATCGTGGCAAGCGTTGTGTTCCGCCAGCCCCAGGAATGATTCCGAAGCTAGTCTCCGTCAACCCGACGAGTGCATCCTCGACGAGAAAGCGGAAATCACAGGCAAGAATCCATTCAAAGCCACCACCGAGCGCGTGCCCATTGACGGCAGCGATCGTCGGTTGAGGTAATTGTGCAATCGAGGTGAAGACGTTGCGAATCGCAAGGACATTACGTCGGACTTCTTCTTCATTCAAATGTACGCGTTCCTTTAAATCGGCGCCGGCACTGAAAGCTTTACCGGTTCCGGTGAACAGGACGACCCGCGCTTCCGAGTCGACCGACAACATATCGACTTGTTCCTGTAAGGCGACAAGTGTCGGATAATCGAGACAGTTCAACCGTTCTGGGCGATCGATCCGGACGATCGCGATATAGCCTTCTCGTTCCAAATGAATCATACGAGTCCCTCCCGATCGACGACGAGTGCGATCCCTTGTCCAACTCCGACACACATCGTGGCAAGACCATATGTCCGGTTCGTCCGGCGCATCTCATGCAGTAGCGTCGTCAAAATCCGCGCTCCACTTGCGCCGAGCGGATGACCGAAGGCAATCGCTCCGCCGTTGACGTTGACTTTTTCGCTCGGTAGACCGAGTGCTTCAATACAAGCAAGACTTTGAGCCGCAAACGCTTCGTTCAACTCAATCTGATCGAGCTGTTCGACCGTCAATCCTGCCCGCCGGAGAACTTTTTCCGTCGCGTCGATCGGTCCGATGCCCATGATGGCGGGTTCAACGCCTGCTGTCGCACTCGCTCGGTAATACCCAAGCGGTGTCAAGCCGAGTTCGTTTGCTTTTTCTTCACTCATCAATAACAGCGCCGACGCACCATCGTTGACGCCAGATGCATTTCCCGCCGTCACGGTACCGTTCGGGAATAAAGGACGAAGCGTCGCGAGTTTCTCACGTGTCGTCTCAGGGCGTGGGTGTTCATCTTGATCAAAGACGCTGACGTTGCCTTTTCGATCCATTTGCGTAACCGCAACTAGTTCTTCCGTGAAGCGCTCTGCCTCGATGGCTCGTTTTGCGCGTTGCTGACTCTCAAACGCAAAGTCATCCTGTGCTTCGCGTGAGATGCCGTACTGACGGGCGACGTTCTCAGCTGTCTCTGGCATCGAATCCGTTCCATATTTATCTGCTAAGCGATCATTGACGAACCGCCAGCCAATCGTCGTATCATACATCGTCTGATTGCCACGCGGGTTGGCTTGATCCGGCTTCGCGAGGACGAACGGTGCACGTGTCATGCTTTCCGTTCCTCCAGCGATATAGATGTCCCCTTCACCTAAGGCAATTCCGCGAGCGGCTGCGATGACAGCATCGAGTCCTGATCCACATAAGCGATTGATCGTCGTACCGGCGACTTCGACCGGTAGACCAGCCAGCAGTCCGGACATCCGGGCGACGTTCCGGTTATCTTCCCCCGCCTGATTCGCATTGCCGAAAATGACTTCCTCGATCGTCTTTGGATCGACTTGTGGATTGCGCTTCAGCAACGCTTCGATGACACGTGCCCCTAAATCATCCGGGCGAACTTGACGCAACGCGCCGTTATAGCGACCGATTGGTGTCCGAACGGCATCGATGATGGCAACACGTTTCATGACGTCACCTCACGATTCGTGTAGTCGTAAACCCCACGACCTGTTTTACGACCGAGTCGACCGGCTTTGACATACTGTTCAAGCAGTGGTGCCGGACGGTATTTTTCACCGAGTTTCTCATGGAGATACTTTAAGTTGTGGAGTCGAGTATCGAGTCCGACCAAGTCACCCAGTTCAAAGGGTCCCATCGGATAATTCAAGCCGAGTTTGATTGCTTTATCGATCTCTTCCGGTGTTCCAAGCCCTTCTTGCAACATATAAAACGCTTCGTTTCCGACGAGCGCACTGATCCGTGAAGTCACAAAACCGGGAAACTCACGGATGACGACCGTTTCCTTTTGCATCTGACGCGCCACTTTCTCTAAGGCAGCAACCGTCTCATCCGACGTCTCAAGACCACGAACGAGCTCGATCAGTGGCATCAAATGAACCGGATTGAAGAAATGCATCGCCATGACCCGGTCCGCCCGGTTCGTAAAAGAGGCAATTTCCGTCGGACTCATCGTCGACGTGTTCGTCGCAAAGTAACAGTCCGGACGTGCATTCGCTTCTAACGTTTCAAAGACTTGCTGTTTAATGCTGAGTTGTTCCGGTACCGCCTCAATGACGAGATCCGCTTGTTGTGCAGCTGTTGCTAAATCCGTCGACAAACTTAATCGATCGAACAGTCCCTCGACTTCACTCGCGGACATTTTGCCTCGCGCGATGCCTTTCTCCGCGATGCGTTCGAGTTCTTGATAGGCACTTTCGACATACGCTTCTTTGATATCAACGAGTGTCACCTGAAATCCGCGGTGTGCGGCAACGTACGCAATGCCACGTCCCATGACGCCGGATCCGACGACAACGATTTGTTCTATCATCTGACTTCCCCCTTATCCCCTGTGCTGTTAAAAAAGGCTGGACTTCCCGACGGAACTCCAGCCTTCCCTCTTGCTTATAGTCCGAACGGATTGAGTGGACGACTGCCGTAATACGACAAGATACTCTTCGTTTCTGTGTACAGATCAAGTGTTTCGATACAGAGTTCACGACCGAATCCTGATTGCTTATACCCACCAAACGGTGTACCTGGGAAAGCAGAGAACGGACAGTTGACCATGACGATACCGGCTTTGATTTGGTTGGCAACGCGCGTCGCTTTTGCACCGTCTTTTGTCCAAACGGCTGATCCGAGTCCAAACGATGTGTCGTTCGCTAAACGAATCGCTTCTTTTTCATCTTTGAACGGCATGACGACGACGACCGGTCCGAAGATTTCTTCATTGACCGCTTTCATCTCGTGCGTGACGTCCGTGATGATCGTTGGTGCGTACCAGAAGCCTTTTTCGTATCCTTCTGGTGCTGAAGCGTGACCACCTGTGACGATTGTCGCTCCGTCTGCTTTCGCTGACTGGACGTATCCATCGATGACATCGACTTGTTGTTGGTCGATGATCGCTCCGACGTGTGTCCCTTTATCAAATGGATTGCCGAGAACGAGTTGTTTTGTTTTTGCGACGAATTGCTCCATGAACGCGTCGTAAATCTCTTCGTGAACATACAAACGCGAGCGTGCTTCACATGATTGACCGCTGTTATAGAAGATTCCGAACACCGAGCCATCAACGGCTGCTGTCACATCTGCATCTTCAAAGACGATGTTCGGTGATTTTCCACCGAGTTCGAGTGTGACTCGTTTTAGTGTTTCCGACGCACGTCCCATGATGTCTTTTCCGACTGGCGTCGAGCCCGTGAAGGCGACTTTATCGACGTTTGGATGCTCGACGAGATGGTTGCCGATTTCGCGTCCTGAGCCTGGGATGACGTTGACGACACCTGCCGGAACGCCAGCTTCTAGACAAATCTCACCGAGAATGATCGCTGTCAACGGAGTCAATGTCGCTGGTTTGACGACGACCGAACAACCGACTGCAATCGCTGGTGCGACTTTCCAAGCTGCCATCATCAATGGATAGTTCCACGGAATGATTTGCGCACAAACACCGACCGCTTCTTTTTCTGTGTAGTTATGGAATTGTCCCGGCACGTTATTGACGACACCACGATGACCGACGATCGCACCTGCGTAGAACTCAAAGTCTTCAATCGCTTGCGTGACTTGTCCTTGTGCCGCTGCTAGTGATTTCCCTGTATCGAGAATCTCGAGTTCAACGATTTCGTTGAAGCGGGAACGCATGATGCTCGCAATCTTATTTAAGATTTGCGCGCGGCGTCCGACCGGCCACATCTTCCACTTCCCGTGATCAAACGCATCCCGTGCGGCTTGAACGGCACGATCAGCGTCTTCCTTCGAGGCTTTTGCAACTTCCGCAATCACTTCACCTGTTGCCGGATTATATGTTTTAAATGTCTCGCCTGTTGCACCTTCGACTTGTTCGCCGTTAATGAGCAAATGATAGACGGACCGTTTCATTTCAAGTGTTTTTTCATGTACTATCGACATTGTATTCACTCCTGTTCCTGTTGATTGAAAATCGGTGGGCGTTTTTCGAGAAAAGCTTGCATACCTTCTGTTTGATCGGCTGTTGCGAACAACAGATAGAAGTTCCGGCGTTCGTGCTCCATGCCATCTTGTAACGATAAATCGACGGCTTTGTTTGCTGCATCCTTGATCAGTCGTAACGCCATGCTCGGCTGGTTCGATAACCGCTCTGCCATCGCAAGCACCGTCGCTTCGACGTCCATCGTCACTCGATTGATGATGCCAAGTCGTTCTGCTTCGTCTGCCTGCATCCGGTCACCCGTGAAGAGCCATTCGAGCGCCCGCGTCCGACCGATGCATTTTGTCAAACGTTGCGTCCCGCCTGCTCCCGGCATGACGCCGAGTCCGACTTCTGGAAAACCGAACTGTGTCGCAGGATCGGCGTAGATTAAATCACAAGCAAGTGCGAGTTCGAAACCGCCGCCAAGGACGAAACCATGGACACCTGCAATGATCGGCTTTTTGATTCGGCTGATCCGGTCCCAGTCCGCGAACGGATCGAGGAGTTCCATCGAGATCGGTGTCGCTTCGAGCATCTCCTCGATATCAGCACCTGCTGAAAACGACTTTCCGTTTCCCGTCAAGACGATGACCGTCACCTGATCGTCACGATCAAATATCTCCATCGCCTCGACGATTTCGCGGACCATCGTCCGGTTCAGCGCATTGTATCGTGCCGTCCGGTCGAGCCGAATTCGACCGATCCGACCAACCGTTTCTGTCTTAACGTACTGTTGTGTCGGCATGGACATCTTCACCAATCATCAATGTGACGAGATCCCCCGCAAAGCTCATCAAGTCTTTCCCTGACGCTTTTCCTTCGAGAGAACGCATGCCTGCTTGCATCGCTTCCTGACTTTCATAGACCATCTCGCACATCAAGTAATACTTTCCGTCTCCACCCATTGGTGAACCGACGATTTTCGTGACATTCATTTCTTGCAGTCCTGGAATTTTTGCTGTCAATGGACCATGGACCTCAAAGTAATGCTGATCGAATGCTTCCTTGTTTTCCGGATGTTTGTACAGTGCGATTAATTTTGCCATATTGATTACCTTCCTTCACATGAGAGTAGAGACGGGTTTCATCGCCTCGAATGGATTTTTACACGATTTACAATAGAGAATACTTCGACAAGCGGTCGGTCCGAATAAGTTTTCCATCGTCACGTACGTCGACCCACAGTACGGACAGTCGATCTCCCACTTCCCTTGTTCGAATCGAGGGGGTGCGATGCCGAATGCCTTCAATCCTTGCATCCCTTGTTCTGTGATCCGGTCTGACGTCCACGGTGGATCAAACCGGAACTGGACATCGACCTGCTCGACGTTCGGAATCACCTGCAAAGCAGCTTCGGTATTTTTTTTAATGATTTCAAGCGCCGGACAACCGAGAAACGTCGGGAGAAGCGTGACGTGCACCGTGTAGCCATACGCCGTCGCTTCCGCGTCCATCGTTTCGACCATGCCAAGATCTAAAATACTGACGCTATCGATTTCTGGATCCTTCACCCCGTTCAGGGCTTCACGGATCGCATGTTGAAGTGTCGTCGTCATGCTTCCCTCTCCTTTCACCACGTCGCCGTTTGATCAATCAGATAGACTTCTCCGAGTGTCGCGAGTGCATCATTCAAGTCTTCCGTATGATCGCCGTCCCGCCCGTTGCGTGTCATCTGCATTTCTGGGAGGGTCACGTTCAATTCGACGAGTAACGGTGTGATCGTCTGATACCAACAATCAAGTAAAATCCCTTGCCCTTCAATCAACCGCATCTCTTCGATCAGTTGACCGTGTTCGCCATAATCGAACATGTCGCCGAAGTCATAGAGGACTTTTTCTAGGGCTGCATCCATCTTCTGGCGAGCTGTCTCCGTCGATTGATAAAGTTGGGTGAACCATGTTTGCCAGTGCAGCAAATGATAGTACAACTCCATGTTGATCTTGACGGCAGCCGCAGCGAGTGGCTCGTAACTGCTCGATTTCAACGCATCAATCCGAATCTTTTTCGCGACTGTATAGCAATAGTTCCGGACGACAGCGAATGCCCAGTCATATTCGGGTTTTTCCATATAATAGCCGGGTCCATTGACACGTTCGACAAGAATCGAGTTCTTCCGTTCGTGTGCCAAGCGGACGTGGGCTAACGCATCAGCATTCCCTTCACCAAGTTCCTCAAGGAGTTGGTAATACATCGCCGCGTGTCCCATCGAATCTTGCGCGATCGAGGATGAAGCGACGTCCTCTTCGATATGCGGTGCAAGCCCGAGCCATTCCGAACCACGATACGCATAGAGAAAGTCATCATCTGCGAGTTGATACAGTAAGGAGGCGAGTGCCGTCCGTTCTTGTTCCGTCATTTCGAATCGCCTCCTTGCCAAGACATGATCTCTTTTTCATCGAGCATCTGTTGCTCGTAATGACGCCATTTTTTCTTCAAGTAGCCGTATCCTTTCGTTGTCCGGTAGTCCTTATTATCGAGGCGTTGGAGCATCTGCTTCTCATCGGGTGATAAACCACGGATATCTTCGCGTTTGACGACCCAAATGTCGACGACCGGTTCCCGGCGCATGAAATTTTCTTGCGCCATCAACAGTGCCATCTCCTTGTTCGGAGCGAGCAAGCTGAATTGATGGGTGAACGCCGCGTTCGGCGTCCGTTTGCTAAAGACTTCGAATTCGTGATAAAACGTCTCGTTCATCGTGCTTTCCCCTCTCATGCCTTCGTTTCAGCGAGTGCATCCCGTACCCAGGCGTTATTTTCGTAAGATGTCCGGCGCAGATCCAGTCGCTCTTTCGAACGTGGTCCTCCCCCTTGGATGATTGTCTTGAATTTTGTCCAGTCTGGCTGCGCATATTCCCATTGCCCTGTCTCTTCATCAAAACGTAACGTCGGGTCTGGAATGACGAGTCCGAGTGAACGAATCCGTGGCACGTACTTCGTAAAGAAGTTTTGTCGGAGCTCTTCATTCGTTTTCGTCCGAATCTTATAAGCGATCGTCACGTCCTGTTTTGATGTCCCGGTCGTCTCTTTCGAGGCTGGTCCAAAGAACATCAACAAGGATTCCCACCACTCATCCAGTGATTCTTGAATCATCGCCCGCTGTTCCGGTGTTCCTTCTGCGAGTGCCATGATGATCGACTCTCCGTGTTGCGCATGGAAGACCTCTTCCGCACAGATTCGTTGCAAAGCCCGTGCGTAAGGACCGTACGAAGCCCCGAGCATGTTTGTCTGCGTGATGATTGCCGCGCCATCGACGAGCCAACCGATCATCCCGGCATCGGCCCATGACCGCGTCGGCATGTGGAAGACGTTGTGGAACTTCAATCGTCCCGTGAACAAATCATCCATCAAATCCCCGCGTGTCTTGCCATACGGCTTCATCAAATCCTCGACGACACGAAGTAACAGTTGTCCATGCCCCATCTCATCCTGAACCTTCGCCATGATGCCAAGCTTCCGGCGAAGCGATGGTGCTTTTGGAACCCATTCTTTTTCCGGAAGTGCACCCATGATTTCACTGATACCGTGCATCGAAATCAGTTTAATCAGTGTGTCTCGGTAAAAAGCAGGCATCCAGTCATCGGCTTCGATCTTTTCACCTTGCTCGATTCGTTCTTTGAAGCGTGCTAATTTTTCGTCTTCCGTCAGTTGGACGGGTTCGAACAGTTGTGTTGCATCATACATGCTAGTTCCTCCTTTGAATCAGACGAGTGATGTCGAGCGTCGATCAACGACCCGGACGGCTTTACCTTCCGATCGTGGTAACCCTTGGTGCGGGTGACAGACGAGATCAATGGAAATGAGACATTCCGACTTGATGGCGTCACATATCGAACGCATTTGTCGTTCTGAGATATTTTCGAATTCGATATGTAGCTCAACGGCATCGAGTCCGGCTTTACGTACGAGATGGATTTGATAATGTGGCGTCACATCCGGTTGTTGGAGCAAGACTCGCTCGATTTCTGACGGAAAGACGTTGACCCCTCGGATAATCAGCATGTCGTCCGTCCGCCCTTTGACACGTGACATTCGTGTCGTCGTCCGACCACAAGCACACGCTTCGTGCGTGATCGAAGCTAAGTCGCCTGTCCGGTATCGAATGATTGGAAGCGCTTTCTTTTTTAAGCTTGTAAAAACGAGTTCCCCGACCATGCCATCTGGTAACGGTTCCCCCGTAACGGGATCGACGACTTCCGTAATGAATAAGTCATCCATGATATGCAGACCTGCCTGCTCCTGACACTCCATCGCGACACCTGGTCCCATGATTTCACTGAGTCCATAAATATCAAATGCCTGTAGATCAAAGGTCTGTTCGAGTGTCTGCCGCATCTCTTCCGACCATGGTTCGGCTCCAAAGATGCCATAACGCATACTTGTCTTCCGCGGATCGATACCACGTTCAATCATGCGTTCTGCTAATCGCAAAATATACGAAGGTGTCCCACAGATGCCATCCGGTCGGAAATCCTCGATTAACGTGATTTGCCGATCCGTGTTGCCACCGGAAATCGGCAAGATCGTCATGCCTAGTTTTTCAGCACCTGCATGAAGACCGAGTCCACCTGTGAACAGTCCGTAGCCGTATGCATTGTGCAACAAGTCAGCTGGTGAACCACCGGCTAAGACTAAGCTCCGTGCTACGGCATCTGCCCAGTCGTCTAAATCTTCTTGCGTATACCCGACGACAGTCGGTTTACCACTCGTACCAGACGAGGCGTGAATTCGAGTGACCTGTTCTCGTTCGACGGCAAATAGCCCGAACGGATAATGATCGCGTAAATCTTGCTTGCGTGTGAAGGGAAATTTTCGTAGATCTTCGATCGTTTGAAAATCATGTGCCGTCATCTGCAATGTCTGCAGACGTTCTTGATAGAACGGGACGCGCGTGACGTGTTCCATCGTTTGGCGCAATCGCTCCATTTGTAGCTGCTCCCGCGTTTGAGCATCCATCGTTTCGTGATGTTGATCGTACACATCTGCACCTCCTCATCATGTATACAATAATAAGACGGTCGTTTATTTTTAGTTATATGTTTAACGTACGATACGTTCACAATGTTGTCAATCTTGTTTTGTTAAATGCTCCCAAACGATTCTCACTTTATCACTTCAACGCACCTTACCAGTAAATCAATCGGCTTATAAAGCTATTTTTTCATGACAAGAGTCTTTTTTTGGAAAATATTTCTGAAATGATTTGCTCATTTTGTAACGGATTGATAAAATATCGTGTGACAAGTGTTATACTATTTTTGGTAAGACCACTTGATGGAATGAGGATTCGTTGTAGTGAAGGGGGATCACCATGAAGCCAGGTTTAGCTGTCGGGGATACAGCAGAGATTCAAGCAGTCGTCTCGGAAGATATGTTTGCACGATTCGAAGGTCAGCTCGTTCATCCAGCATACTCCACCGTTTCGATGGTTTATCACATGGAATGGGCAGCACGTCAACTGATCTTGCCTTACCTAGAAGCTGGTGAAGAAGGTGTCGGGGGTGCAGTTTCACTGAAGCATCTTGGTATGGCAGCTGAAGGCGCACGATTGATCATAACTGCGACAGTAACGTCGATGACCTCACATCGCGTTGACGCGAGCATTGAAGTCCGAGATGGACAAACGATCATCGGTACAGGGGAAGTCACACAATTCATTTTAGAAAAAAGCCGGATTCAAGAAAAATTACAAAATAATGTTCCGACAAAATGAAAGCGCTTACTTATATTTGATAGAGGAGGACTCTACTATGAACATGTTAAACCCATCTACGAATCCAACGCTCTCGATCATGGAAAAAATCGCGGGTCACGAGCAAGTCGTCTTTTGCAACGACCCTGTCTCAGGGTTACAAGCAATCATCGCCATCCACGATACGACGCTCGGTCCCGCTCTCGGTGGTTGCCGCATGGCGCCTTACGCTTCTGTCGATGAAGCACTTGACGATGTCCTCCGCCTGTCACGTGGCATGACGTATAAATGCGCTGCCGCTGATGTTGATTTTGGTGGTGGTAAAGCCGTCATCATCGGCAATCCGGCAACAGATAAATCACCAGAGCTTTTTCGTGCCTTCGGTCGCTTCGTCGATTCGCTCGGCGGACGTTTTTACACCGGAACCGACATGGGTACGACGATGGATGACTTCGTTCATGCTAGTCGGGAGACGTCACGCATCGTCGGCATTCCGGAAGCCTTTGGCGGAAGTGGCGATTCATCGATCCCGACGGCTGAAGGTGTCGTCTATGGACTCCGGGCGACGATCGAGACGTTATTCGGTTCGGACGACTTAAGTCGCGCGACTTATGCGATTCAAGGACTTGGAAAGGTCGGCTTCAAGGTCGCAGAACAACTGTTACTCGCCGGTGCGACGATTTATGTTTCAGACGTCAATGAAGCCGCGCTCGCAGCAATCGTAACTCAAGCCGAAATGGCACCCGGGACAGTTCGCGTCGTCTCGCCTCACGAAATTCATCTGACGGATGCTGATATTTTTGTCCCGTGTGCATACGGTGGTGTCATTCACGCTCAAAACATCGCGCTCTTACCGTGCAAAGCCATCTGTGGTTCGGCGAACAACCAACTCGCGGAAGAACAACTTGCTCACGTCTTGATGGATCGTGGCATCTTATATGCCCCAGACTATATCGTCAATGGTGGTGGGCTGATCCAAGTGGCAGACGAACTGTATGGAGCAAATCACGAACGGGTTCTCCTAAAAACGCGTCACATCTATGACGCCGTGCTCGAAGTCTTCAAAGAGTCGCAAGCAGAGAACATCACGACGGTCGAAGCGGCGAACCGGATGTGTGAAAAACGGATGCAGATTCGGGCGAAACACAACAACATCTTCACGAACACGACAAAACCAAAATGGGATATCCGTAACCACTGAAGGAGGGACTGACATGGAGCAACATTTTCCGATTCAATGCATTATCGATGAAGAAGGTCGTATCATCGACGCCTCAAAAGAACACGATCTGACAAAAGAGCTTGCCCTCACCCTATATGAACAGATGCACCGGATCCGGACGTTCGACCGGAAGGCGATCAACTTACAACGCCAAGGGCGCCTCGGCACGTATGCACCGTTCGAAGGACAAGAGGCAGCGCAAGTCGGTAGTGCACTCGCGTTGTCCGATCAAGACTGGTTGTTCCCGACGTACCGGGATCACGGCGCAACGTTGACGTTCGGTGCCGACATGGTGCGGACACTCCTCTACTGGAACGGTCGTGTTGAAGGTTGCGTCCCGTCTGAGAAACACATCTTTCCTCCTGCTGTGCCGATTGCAACGCAAATTCCGCATGCCGTCGGTGCCGCATGGGCAGAAAAACGAAAAGGCACGACGAACGTCGCGGTCGCCTACTTTGGTGACGGAGCGACGTCTGAAGGGGATTTCCATGAAGGAATGAACTTTGCAAGCGTCTTCCAAGCACCAGTCATCCTGTTTAACCAAAACAATCAGTTCGCGATCTCTGTTCCGATCGAAAAACAGATGCATTCTGAGACGATCGCGCAAAAAGCGATTGCCTACGGGATGCCAAGTGTTCGGATTGATGGAAACGATGCCTTTACCGTCTATTTTACGATGCAAGCAGCCGTTGAACGTGCCCGTTCTGGTGGTGGACCAACATTGATCGAAGCCGTCACGTGGCGGTTTGGTGCCCATACGACAGCAGATGATCCAACAAAATACCGGGATCAAGCACGCTCGCGCGACCGGGTTGATCCGCTCGATTGACTCGAACACTTCTTAAAACACCAAGGCTATTTTGACGAAACATGGATGCAACAGCTGCAGGAACGGCATCAAACAGAAGTCGAAGCGGCAGTAGCTGCGATGGAGCAATTCAAGGCACCAGACATCAATGACTTGTTCGATCATACGTACGCGACTGTACCGGTTGATGTGCAGCAACAAAAAGAAGCGTATTTGCTAGCAAGGGGGAAATGAGATGGCAACACCAATCAATCGTCAAACAGAGATGACACTCGTTCAAGCTGTCACGGATGCCCTGCGGACAAAATTGTCGGAGGATGAGACGACACTCGTTCTTGGAGAAGATGTCGGAAAAAACGGTGGCGTCTTCCGAGCGACGGACGGCTTACAAGAAGAGTTCGGTGAAGACCGGATCGTTGATACACCGCTCAGTGAAGCCGGCATCGTCGGTACATCGATCGGTCTTGCCATCAATGGCTTTAAACCGATCGTCGAGATTCAATTTCTCGGCTTCATCTACCCTGCCTATGAACAAATCATGACCCATGTCTCTCGTATCCGGATGCGAACGATGGGACGCTATAGTGTGCCGATGGTCATTCGTGCGCCTTATGGTGCCGGCATCCGGGCACCGGAAATCCATTCCGATAGTACGGAGGCGCTCTTTACATCAATGCCTGGTCTCAAGGTCGTCTGTCCGGCGACACCGTACGACGCAAAAGGGTTATTGATTGCTGCGATTGAAGATCCAGATCCCGTGTTGTTCCTCGAGTCGATGCGTAGTTACCGTTCATTCAAGGAAGTCGTACCGAGCGAGTCCTATACCGTCGAGATCGGAAAAGCGCGCTGCGTCAGTGAAGGGACGGACGTGACGTTGATCGCTTGGGGGGCAATGGTCCAAGTGGCTCACAAGGCAGCGATGGCTGCACAGGGACGCGGTATCTCTTGCGAAGTCCTCGACTTACGGACGCTTTATCCGCTTGACCGGGACACAATCGCTGCTTCCGTTCAAAAGACCGGTCGTGCCGTCATCGTACATGAAGCCGCAGCGATGGGTGGTCTCGGGAATGATCTCGTCACGTTGATCAACGATACGGCGTTTCTTTATTTACGGGCACCAATTGCCCGTGTGACCGGTTTTGATGTGCCGGTTCCACTGTTCGCCCTCGAAGACCATTACATTCCGACGCCGGAACGAGTCCTTGCGACGATTCAGCGTACGGTCGAGTTTTAAGGAGCTGAGTCCCATGATCGAAGTCAAGTTACATGATGTCGGGGAAGGTATGACGGAAGGTGAAATCGCCCATTATCTCGTTCAAGTCGGGGACCACGTCACGACCGATCAACCGGTCGTTGAGGTTGCGACCGATAAGATGGTCGCTGAACTACCGGCTCCTGTCTCCGGAATCGTCAAGGAAATCATCATTCCGGTCGGTCAGACGGTGCAAGTCGGTACGACGTTGTTGCACATCGAAGCAAGTAACGCTTCTGAAGTGCCGGTCGCGGTAAAACCTGAAGTGTCGCGCGTATCTGAACCAGCGCCTGTCGCCGTCGCGGCCCCACCTGCTCAAACATCTCCATCAAAACGTGTCCTAGCGACACCGTATACACGAAAACTTGCTCGTGACCACGGGATTGATATCGAATCTGTGACGGCTTCGGATCCATCAGGTCGAGTTTCAGAGGACGATGTCCTTCGCTTCGTCAATGCTGCAGTTGCTCCACAGGAGACGGTTCCATCCGTCGTCGCGGAGGAGGTCACGCAACAACAAATGCCACCGGAAACGATTCCGTTCCGCGGCATTCGTAAGCAAATCGCGAAAAAGATGACCCAGTCGCTGTACACGATTCCGCACGTCACCCACTTTGAAGAAGTTGACATGACGCGCTTGCTCGCACTACGCGCAGAATGGAAAACCGCTGGACGAAATATCAACATCAATGCTTTCTTCATCAAAGCCTTGATCGTTGCCTTAAAAGACTATCCCGTCTTCCATGCCAAACTCGATGAAGCGAATGCATGTATTCGATTAGAGCAGGATTTCCACTTTGGCATGGCAACCGAGACACCAGACGGGTTAATGGTGCCAGTCATCCGTCATGCCGATCGGCTCTCACTGACGGAATTGCATGATCAACTGATCTCGTTGCAACAACGTGCTCAAAACGGTGCCTTACGTGCAGCGGACTTAAAGCCAAGTACCTTTACGATGAGCAATGTTGGTCCACTGGGCAGTACGGGGGCTACACCAATCATCAACTATCCGGAAACGGCATTGATTGCCTTCCACAAGACGAAAAAACGAGCCTGTGTCGATGAAGACGATCAAATCGTCGTCCGCTCGATGATGAATTTGTCGATGTCGTTCGATCATCGCGTCGCAGACGGGGCAACGGCTGTTGCCTTTACGAATCGATTCGTTTCACTGATTGAACATCCGACTACCCTACTTTTGGAGTTGATCTAACATGGTTGTTGGCGAACTTACACAAGAACGGGATCTCCTGATCATCGGTGGGGGTCCCGCAGGTTACACGGCAGCGATCCGTGCTGCGCAAGGCGGTCGTAAGGTGACACTGATTGAACAAGCTGAACTCGGTGGACTTTGTTTGAACCGAGGCTGTATCCCGTCCAAGATTTATGCGCATGCGGCAGAAGAAATGTTACGCTTGCCTCATCTTGAAGACCTTGGATTCACCACCCCTACTGTCCATGACTTCAGTAAACTGAATGCTTACCGCAATCGTGTCGTGCAGCAATTACGTCAAGGTGTCGTCGCCCTCTGTCAGGCGAATCAAATCGAGCATATTTCTGGTGCAGCTTCCTTCCTGTCAGAGGACCGGATCGGTGTTGAGTCGGGACATCAGTTCGATACGTATCGATTCCAAGATGTCATCATCGCGACCGGCAGTCACAGCATCCAGCACGAGGAATCGTGCCGACTGAATGCCGAACAGCTTTATCAACTCGAGCAGTTACCAACCAGCTTATTGATCATTGGCTCCGACACATTAGCACTTGAAGCCGCAGCCTGTTTCCATGCTCTCGGTACAGAGGTGACGTTGTTTGCCGATCAATTGTCACTTGAACCAAGCGTTGAAAAGGAACTAAAGCGGACATTCAAAAAACAAAAAATCCGTCTCGTGCCGGATGTCGTGACACGGATCGATGCTTCAATGGACGCGACCGTCACGGTCATGAAAAACGGTGAAGAAGTCACCTATCAGGGCACCTATTTATTCCAATCCCTTTCCCGGATTCCGAACAGTTTGACGCTCGGTCTCGAACGGATTGGTGTGACGCTTGCAGAAGACGGGACGATTCCCGTCGACGCATACGGACAAACCAATCAACCGCATATTTACGCGATTGGTGATGTGACCCCGGGTCCACAGCTCGCCATCCGTGCGATTCATGAAGCGAAGCGAACGGCAGCTCACTTGGCTGGTCAAGACGTCGATTCAACGACACCGTATTATCCTACCGTTCTGCGAACGTTTCCTCCGATTGCTTCGGTCGGGATGACGGAACAGGAAGCCCGTGAAGCTGGACATGCTGTTCAGAGCGGACAGTTCCCGCTGAATGCAAACGGAGCGACGACGATTGAAGGTGGCAGTGGGTTCGTCAAGGTCATTGCTGACGAGCAAACATCACTGATCCTTGGTATTCACATGATTGGGGACGATGCCCATCGTCTCGTCGGACAATTCACCCAAGCGCTGGAACTGACAGCGAAACGAGAAGATCTCCTCTTCCCTGTCATGGCACATCCGAGTAGGGTCGAAGCCTTGACGGAATCGATGGAAGCCTTATTCAGTCAATCGATCCATCTTCCACCACGTCAACAGGTCGGTTCGCGCGCGTAATCAAAAGAGGTGTCTCTGCGCAAAAATCACTTCTTGGGAATGCGTCACTTCATTTCGTGTAGAAAGGAAAACATGGTCATGGAACTTTACTTCACTCGCATGCAATGGAACAACCATACATTTCCGGTCGCCGCTACAGCGGATGGTCTCTGTTATGTCGGTGCTTGGGATGAACCGGAGGATTTATTCGACGACTGGTCGCGGAAATACTTGCCTCGGGCGGAACGAGTTGCTTCTGATACCGCGCTTGCTCCATATACGGAGCAACTGCTGGCCTACTTGAATCAGCAGTCGACGACATTCTCCTTTCCGATCGCACCAGTCGGTACTCCGTTTCAACTTGAAGTCTGGCATGCTCTACGTGCGGTACCGTACGGTCAAACCGCCACCTACTCCGATATCGCGGAACGTCTTTTCCGACCGAACGCGACTCGCGCGATTGGCACGGCAATCGGCAAAAATCGATTACTGCTTGCGATCCCGTGTCACCGGATTATCGGCAAAAAAGGCGATTTGCTCGGCTATCATGGCGGACTGAATATGAAGCGGACGCTACTCGCGCTCGAGCAACGTCTGTGAATTGAGACTTTTCCTTCCCTGTTCTACCACAAATAAGCCCCGCTTCCCTGTCCAATTGGACACGGGAAGCGGGGCTTATTTCAAGATACTACATTAAAACGATAAGCTGTTTTCCAGTGGTAGGTCTCACCAGGTGATAACAGGATTGAAGGAAAATCAGATTCATGGATTGCATTTGGATGCGCTTGTGCTTCAAGACATAAACCGAGCGACGGTCGAGCAGGAACACCATGAACCGTATAATCGGTCAGCAGTTGCGTTCCGGTATAGAGTACAACTGTCGGCTGATTCGTCGTGACGTCGACGAAACGACCGGATACCGGATCTGCGAGTCGAAGTGTGTTATCCCGCAACACGAAGGGATGATCGTAGCCATTTCCGACAGCGATCGTCTCAGGATGCTCAAGCGTAATTCCCTTACGAATCGACTGACCGTTCCGGAAATCGAATGGGGTTCCGGATACATCCCGTTGTTCGCCTGTCGGCAAACCGTCTGGCTGGACCGGTAAGTAACAGTCGCTTGGTAACGTCAAGACATGATCTAACACATCTCGCTTCGCATTTCCAGATAAATTGAAATACGTATGATTCGTCAGATTGAGTGGTGTCGTCTGATCCGTCACCGCCGACATCTCAAGTGTCAATGTCGTATCTTTTAGTCGATAAAACACATCAAGTGTAACTGTTCCCGGATAACCTTCTTCTCCGTTTGGACTTTTTAAGCGCAAATGGAATAATGTATCCGTCGCTTCGATGACATCAAACCACGCTTGATCAAATCCGTGAATTCCACCATGCAGATGATTCGCCCCGTCATTTGCGACGAGCGGATAGACTTTTCCCTCTACTTCGAAACGTGCCTGCCCGATTCGACCAGCGACGCGTCCGACGATTGCCCCGAAGTACGGCGAGTGTTGTTGATAGTCTTTCACCGTCTCTAGACCTAAGACGACGCTTTCCAAATGACCATCCCGATCAATCGTCCGGATGTCCTGGATAATGCCGCCATAGTTCCAGAGTGTCACTTCGATACCTTCCTGACGTAATGTATGTCGAATCAACTCTTTCTCAAGTAGTCGTGTCATCGTTGTTCCTCCACTGGTTGGCGCGTCACGAGTTGAACGAATCGCCCGAACGCCGCCTGACCTTCCTCTGTCTGTTTAAAGACACCACAGTCCTCAAGACCACGTACGAATTTTGTAGCAACTGCTTGCTCGACGTATGTCGTGACATGTTGTCCGACATACGCTTGTTTTAGTTCCTGTGCCCAGTCAGCATGAGCAGCTGCTACTTCGTCGACTTCGCCTGTGATGAACTGTTCGACCTGTTGCAATTCTTGGAGCAAACGTGCCGGTAAGACTGCCAGTCCCATCACCTCGATCAAACCGATATTTTCCCGTTTGATGTGATGAATATCGGCATGTGTATGAAAAATACCGTCCGGATGTTCTGCTGACGTCCGGTTATTCCGCAAGACGAGATCGAGCTCGAATTGTCCGTCGCGTTGACGAGCGATCGGCGTCACGGTATTGTGTCGCGTCTCGCCTGTATGTGAACGGATCTCTTGACTCTCATCCGTGTACATCAACCATGTCTCATAGACGGTCGTCGCAGCATTGAGTAATGCCGACGCATCTTTACTCTTCAGACGCAACACACTCAGTGGCCAGTGTAATGTCTCCCCAGTGACTGTCGGCTGATCCGGGAACGTAAAGGATGTTAAAGCGTTTGCTTGGTCCATCGCAAACGTATAGCGTCCGCCCTGATAATGATCATGCGTCAGGATCGATCCACCGACGATCGGCAGGTCAGCGTTCGAACCAGCGAAGTAATGTGGAAACTGCTCAACGAAGGCAATCAGCCTTGCAAATGCATCCCGATTGATGACCATGTCACGATGTTCCTGCGACAGGATGATGCTATGTTCATTGTAGTAGACGTATGGTGAGTATTGCAGTGCCCATGATTCTTCCATCAGTGTCAGCGGAACAACCCGGTGATTCGCACGGGCCGGATGATTCGCACGACCCGCGTAGCCGACATTTTCGACGCACAACAGACAGGTTGGATAGTTCGACGCCGTTGGTGCCTCCGTCCGAGCTGCTGCGATTTCGCGCGGATCTTTTTCCGGCTTCGATAAGTTGATCGTGACATCGATCGTCCCGTAAACCGTCTCTGCTTGATAACGTTTATTCTTAGCGATCCGTTTCGTTTGGATGTAGTTACTCGCTTGGCTCAGTTGATAGAAGTAATCTGTTGCCGCTACCGGTGATTCAGCGTACAGACGGCGGAATGCCGCCGTCACGTCAGACGGACGGGCAACGAAGATATCCATCACATCTGCTGCGAACTGCTCTTTGTCTTCAAGACGCGCCGGCAACTGCCCACTTACGATCAACACTTCAATCATGTCGTCCAAAATATCGGGAATTGGGCGAGATGGTACGTCTGCCTGTTCTTCAAAATCGGCTTGACCGATTCGCGCTAGAATCCGGTTCCGGGCGTAGATCGCATCTTCCTGTTCAATCAAGCGTTCCTGGATCGCTTGCGCTACTAACTGTTGGATGAGTTCATTCATCGCCGTCACTCTCCTCATTCTGTCTCTCTATTAACGAACGCTCGTCCGGTACCCTTCTGGATGATGTGCATGCCAATTCCAAGCATCACGGATGATCGTTTCGATGTCGGTGCGTTGTGGTGTCCAGCCGAGAACTTCTTTTGCTTTGGCAGATCCGGCGATTAAGATACTCGGATCCCCTGCACGACGTTCAATGATCCGTTCTGGAATCGGATGTCCCGTCACGCGTCGAGCTGCTTCAATGATTTCCCGAACGGAAAACCCTTGGCTTGAACCGAGGTTAAAGACCGTACTCTCGTTTCCATCAGCCAAATGATCAAGTGCTCGCATATGTGCGTCGATCAAGTCCTCAACATGGATGTAATCACGAATGCAGGTACCGTCAGGCGTTGGATAATCATCGCCATAGATCGAAATTTCTGACCGTTGCCGGTTGGCAACTTCGAGGACGAGCGGGATCAGATGGGTTTCCGGCGTATGATCTTCCCCGATTTCTCCTGTTACACGCGCACCCGCAACGTTGAAGTAACGTAATGCGACATAACGTAAGCCATATGCTTGTTCAGACCATCGCATCATCTTCTCCATCATCAACTTCGTCTCACCATACGCATTCGTCGGACACGTTTCCGCTGTCTCGAGAATCGGCATCTGCTCCTGTTCCCCGTATGTGGCTGCCGTCGAAGAAAAGACGATCTGTTTAATGTCATGGGCAATCATCGCTTCGAGCAACACTTGTGTTCCATAAACGTTGTTATCAAAGTAGCGTAATGGTTCCGTCATCGACTCGCCAACGAGTGAAAAAGCAGCGAAATGGATGACCTGTTCAATCGCCTCTTCCGTAAAGACACGATCGAGAAAAGCACGATCGCGTATATCTCCTTCATATAGACGTGCCTGCGGATGAACCGCTTCACGGTGACCGGACTGCAGATGGTCGATGACGACGACATCCTTTCCGGCATCAATCAATTGATAGACAGCATGGGAGCCGATATAACCAGCTCCACCTACGACTAAAGTTGCCATTTAGATGACCTCCCGTTCGATTTCACGTGCTCCGTCACCGACCGTCGCCGTATAGAACGTCGCCGGGTAACCGATCCTTGCTTCATATTGTTCGCCGACAGCTTGTTTGAACGCGTCGACTGCCTCGTCTTCAACGATCGCAATCGCACAGCCACCAAAACCAGCACCTGTCATCCGTGCGCCGAGCACGCCCGGTTGCTCCCAAGCGGCTTCGACGAGTGTATCGAGTTCAATCCCTGTCACTTCATAATCTTCCCGTAACGAGACGTGTGAAGCATTCATCAACTGACCGAACGTCTTCAGTTCTCCCGCTTCGAGTGCCGCTAGTGCTTGAAGTGTTCGTTCATTTTCTGAAATCGCGTGTCGGGCACGACGCATCAAGATTTCGTCTTCCCATGCGACTTTCGTGAATTCTGATGTCGTCCATTGTCCGAGCGTTTCCCGTGATGTGAACTGATTGAGATAAGCGAGTGCTGCCTCACATTCCGCCCGGCGTTCATTATATTTCGAATCTGCCAGTTCACGGCGTTTGTTCGTATTCATGATGATGATCGTATATCCCGTCAAATCGAGTGGAGCATACGTATAGTCGAGCGTCTCACAATCAAGCAACAATCCCGCTCCCGCTCTCCCCATACCGATCGCAAATTGATCCATGATACCACTATTGACGCCGATATAACGGTTTTCGACCTGTTGACCAAACCGAACGAGATCAAGACGTGGAATGTCTAATCCATACAATCGATCGAGCAAGACTCCGATGACGAGTTCAAGTGAAGCGGATGACGAAAGACCGGCTCCGTTCGGGATGTCACCTTGAATCAAGATGTCGCATCCTGTATTGATCTGGTATCCTGCTTCCTGTAGGACTGAAATCATACCCTTCGCATAGTTCGCCCAACCGTGCGTCGCGTCATACGCCAGTTCTTCGAGTGCGACTTCGATGATGCCGTCCTGTTCAAAATTCAGCGAGTAGAAGCGGAAACGTTGATCGTCTCGTTTTCGCGCGATCGCGTGTGTACCGAACGTTAACGCGCACGGAAAGACGTGACCGCCATTGTAATCCGTATGCTCACCGATTAAATTGATTCGACCTGGGGCAAAAAAGCGATGCGTCGACGGTGAGCCAAACCGCTGTTCAAATTGTGCTTCTAACGTCTGGTTTGTCATACGATCGTCTTACCGTCTTTTGTTTTCGTTTGTTGCTCGTCTTCGCCACCACAAGCAGCAAGGAATGCGGATAATGTTAGGACTGATGCTGCAGCAACGAGTTTCGTTTTTTTGAATTTCATGTAAGAGCTCCCCTTTTATGTGTAAGTAGTCAAGCGTATCGTCTAGCGTGTTCCCCTTCAATTTGTGCTTGTTTGCACCATTCTTCGATCACTTTCGTCTGAATCGGCATTCCCTGTAGCTGAATCAATACGCGGGCAATCAATCGAAGACGGTACGCCAGCGTATCAACATCCGGTCGGACGAAGAGGTATAACTCTCCACCGAGCGTCAGACAACCGGCAGAGCGCATGTGTTGCATGAGTGCGCGTAATTCAATGTATCCGCTCTCATTTTTTCGAATGTGTAGCTCGGATGAACGGATCGTCAGGACCCCTTGTACCGATGACATCCGGAATTGAAACACACCGTCACGTCGTGGTCGGACGAGCACGATATCCTGCTCGTCTGTCGGGACATCGCCTGAACCCTGTTCTGTCATCTGTTGCGTTGACCGATGAAAATAAAAACCGCGGATTGCTCCGTAACGCCCGAAAGCTTCACGGTACGAAACCCATGGATCGTGTGGTTCCATTGCGCGATGCCTCCCTTTCCTGCTTCAGCTTGATTAGCCCCTGCTAACCTGCATCCACCTCCACTTAGTTGACCACGAACTTAGTAAATTAAATTTATTATCTAACTTTATATCGACTATAGCACATCGGTTTTTAACTTGTAAACGGTTTCAAAAAATTACTTTTTGAATAACAAGGGGCTGACTCAAAAGTCAGTCTCTACAAAGATAAGGGTGGCAGAATGATGATCTGCCACCCTTATCTTTTAACAAAAAGAATGACGCGTTTCGCGCCACTCCTACAGGAAAAAGCGCATTATGCGCTGTCAGAGACAAACAAGACCCGCTTTCCTGCTTGAATGAAGCAGAAAAACTGGCTTGTGTCTCGCCTGAGGAAAGGGCGTGAAAAGACGCGTCATTCTTTTTTTGAGTCAGCCCCCATTAAATCGTTTGAAATAAACTATTTGTCGCAAGGGCAGCCGCACTGAGTGCTCCTTGTTTTTCACCCCACGGGACCATCTTGACATCGGTTTCACGTGAAGCAGCGGTCAACGCCGTGTGCTCGACCCGTTCCTTGATTTGATCAACGATCGTGGGTGCGAGCTCAAACATCGGTCCCCCAAGTAAAATCCGGCGTGGATTCAGGAGATGAATCGTATTCAAGACACCGATTCCGATATATTCCCCCGCCCGTTCATATGTACGAACTGCTTGTTCATCGCGTTCGTTTAACCGTTTGCGCAAATCAGCAATCGTCATGACTTGCGGATCCATGACAGCATAATCCCGTAACAATGCTTTTTCGCCTGCTAATGCTTCTAGGCATCCTCTGTTCCCACACGAACAAATCGGTCCATCGAGATCAAGACGCATATGTCCGACCTCTCCCGTAATATGATGTTGTCCGTCGACAAGCTGTCCATCGAGCACATAAGCACCCCCGATGCCTTCCCCGGCATAGAGATAAAAGAATTGTTCGACCCCAACACCTTCACCGAATAATAGCTCAAACGAAGCGAGTGCTCGAACATCGTTTTCGATGAAGACAGGATAATCAAAACGTGCTTCGAGTTGTATCTTCAACTCAACGTCATGTAAATGGAATCGCGGAGCAAAAAGAATGACACCTGTCTCCGGATTGACCATCCCATGGACGGAGATGCCGATACCGTGAATCGTTCCCCGTCCTTGTGTCTGTGCAATCAAGGTCTCGCATAAGCGACCGATGGCTTCAATCAATTCTTCATTCGTCTCAAAGCGTCCCACGGCTTCGGACTCATGAATCGTATTGCCACTTAAATCCGCAACGACACCGATGAATTGGTGACTTGTTGCATCGATACCGATGACGTACTGTTCTGTTGCGACGAGTTCGAGCATGATCGGTTTTCGTCCCCCATTTGATATCCCAAGCTCTCGCTCCGTTACGAGTTGTTCTGCAATCAATTCACTGACGATGTTTGATACTGTCGGCTTCGTCAAGTTCGTCCGTTGCGCTAACTCGACCCGCGAAATCGGTTGATGCATCCGAATCAGTCGCAAGACGAGTGCCCGATTATAGGAACGCATCCATTTAGAATTACGCGGTGTTTCTTTCGCCATGTCCCCATCAACCCCTTTGGTCTGTCTCTTTACTATCTTCGCATATTTTGTAAGGGATTTCACGGTCTCACTTAAAAACCGTTCATCTGCTGAACGGTTTTTGTGCACTTTCATGCTTCGTCATATGGTTGTTCTAAAATCAGGACGCGTGAACCGTCCGGATTCTCGGTCAGTTCGATCTCAACGATTGCCTGACCGACGAGCAAAACGATTGGTAGAGAGGGATCATTCTCGCGAAAGAAACCGATTTTTCCATGGTGTGCGTCCATATAGTCCGCATATAAAAACGTTCCATTGACGTGCAGCTCATCCTTCATTCGATTGAACGACAAGCGCGGGACACCATACCAGGCTTCCCCGTTCAAATAAAGCAAGGGACGCTCGCCGACCGATTCATTCGTCGCCCGCCGGACCTCGATTGCTCCCGTCGTATCGTAATACAATCGATCTTGACCACGTGTCGCGATGACGATCGGATGTTTCTTATACAAGACGACTTCTAAAATTTCATCCGCTTGTTCGACGAAATAACCAGTCTCATCCGACTGGGCAAAACTAATCGTATACAACTGCATCCAGGAAACGATATCCGTCACTTGAACCGGTTTATGAAAAAGCGCAGAAACAAGTAGTGTTTCTTCCGGGGTGACAAACAGATTGACAGAGATATCCGCTAAGCGGATCGTCCGGATTTGTGTCGAAGGATACGTATGGTCATAACTCGGTACAAGCATCGCTTCATAGTGATCATCCTTTTCGACCAATTCAATCGATGGCATGCGTCGATCAAAATCCGCAATTTGAATTCGTTTCATCCGACATCTCCTCTCACTTTCACTAACAGTCTCACGCAAGTTATTACCCAATATCTGGTTTTCGTGCACTCCCCTGAATTCAAAAAATCGGAACGCATGCGTTCCGATCATTGTACGTACAGATCATATAGTAGATATAGAATGCCTCCCACGATAACCAAAAATGAAAAGATGCCCGCTTTTCCAAAAAAAAACGCGATCGATGGTTTCATCCCGTTCGAATTTTGGCTTTGTCATATAGTACCGCTCCCTTTAACAAGCTCGTAGTACTTTTTTATTTCGACGTCCTCCGTTTTATCCCTTGTTACGATCTGTCATTTCACTCCATTTGCAAAATAGATCAATGTTTCGGTTTCGTCTTCCGTCAACGATCGTCCTGTCTCTTCTGCATATAAAGTCCGCATATCCTTCAGTCGTCCTCCGGTCGCTTCCGTTACACGAATGGCTCGACGCAACATGTTGACCTCTTCTTCAAATTCAGACTTCGGCATCGCTTCTCCATGCGACCAGACATAATAATCGGCTTCTAAACGATCGATTGTTGCGAGTAAGCGCTTCGTCCGTTCGACCGTATAATTCCACTTCGATGAAAAGATATCCGCATACATCGCGTCTCCTAAGAACACGACGCGTTCTTCCGGAATGTAGACGAGTAGGCTACCAGGAGCATGATCATTTTCGACTTCAATCAGTTGGCACTGCACGCCACCTAAGTCAATTTCCAATTGTCCAGTAAAGCCAATCGTCGGTAAGACGACTTCAATATCGCGTGTCGTACCAAACTCGAGCTTGATCGCATCCGCACAAAACGGAATCTCGATCCCTTGATCCATTCGTTCTTGTAATGCTGCATCCGTCCAAGCGTATGGTTGCATCTCTTTCATGCGGGTGATTGTTTGCTGTGTTGCTATCGATGGCAGACCGAGATGTTTCATTCCAAAAATATGATCCCAGTGCCAGTGGGTCAGGGCCAATAAGTCAGGTGATCCAAGATTGTGTTTTTTCATTTCTTCTAAAAACAAAGCGGCATGGGCTGACGAGTTTCCCGCGTCAATCATCAATTGATGCTTCTCCCCACGCACGACGGCGAGAATCGGGCGATCCGTCTCGCTGACCGGTGTCTGATACCAAATCCGTGAAGTCAGTTGTTTGAAGTGTTGCATGCTCTACCTCCTTATCATCTGCTCTTAGTATACGTCATGACAAAACCGGGTTCATCTAGAAGACGAACCCGGTTTGGTTAGTTCTTATTTTTTAGCGTTTGGTCGAAACGGCCACCAGACCCCTTTACCAAACGAAACTGTAATCGCTGGAATCAAGAGTGGTAAGACGATTAATCCATACAAAAGTAGACCTGTGATGACAATCGTCGCGATTTGAACGAGACTCAAGACACCAGACGGCATCATCGCCCCGAAGGTTCCTGCAAGAATGATCGCTGCCGTGATGATGACAGACCCCATTTTTTTCATCGACAGGAACATCGCTTCCTTCGTATCGAGTCCGTTGATCGTCTCTTCCCGGAAACGATCGAGTAGGAAGATCGAATAATCGATACCAAGAGCGATCAACATGACGAATCCGAAGAACGGAACAGCCCAACTGATACCGTCATATCCAAGTCCATTGACGAAAATCAATTCAGCGATCGACATCGACGTGTAATACGTCAGCAATAACGAACCGATCATGAACAACGGCATGATCAACGAACGGAACATGATTGCTAGAATCACGAAGAGACTGATCAGCATGACCGTCACCGTTCGTTTGAAATCGGCTTTCGACGTATCGTTTAAGTCACTGTTAACGCTTGAAATCCCGCCATATGCGACGGTGCTGTCTTCAAACGGTGTTCCTTTGATCGTATTCGCTGTCGTCTTTTTGATTGCAGCGACGGTTTGAATCGCTTCTGGTGAATACGGATCATCTTTGAGGATGACTTCAAACTTCAATCCGGTTTGCTGATCAATCGCGTAACGGTCAATTGCTGGTTTAAAGGCCTTGTCCGATAACGTATCTTTTGGTACGAACACACCTGTCCCACGGATCGATGTCGCTTGTCCCATCTCGGTTAACAAATTCGAGATGTCATCTAGACCATTACTAATTTTCGCAAGCCCTGTGTTTGCTTGACCAACACCATCCGCAAGTTGTGTCAGCCCACTTCCAAGTTGACCGGCTTGTGCTCCTTGTGAGGCTATTCCACTTGCTGCTTGACTGATGCCAGATTGAACTTGGCTCAATTGACCAGACAAGGCATTTAATGTCCCAATGGTTTGCGGGATATTTTGAGTCGATTGCAGACCTTGACCGACGAGCGTCAACTGTTGGTTGATCTGTCCAAGTCCGTCTGCTGCTTGTTGCAACTGACTTGCTCCTGCTGAAGCCGAGTCTCCTGCCGGTAGTTGTCCTGTAATACCGTTGAGATTGTCTTCAACTGTCGTCAGACCAGACTGAACATCCGTAAGACCGGCGGTTGCTTTCTTCATGCCGGAAGCAACTTGTTTTAATTGACGATCGACGTAGAAGTCATTAATGATTTCGCCTGTCGGACGAGAAATCGAACGAACCGATTTGACCCCGTCGATTTTCACGAGCTCACGACTCAACTGTTCCGCATAAGGAACTGTCTTTTCTGTAATCAAATCTTTGTCGCTCTTAAGAATGACATTGACCGGGAGCGACTCACCTGCTCCAAATCCATCCGAGATCGCATTCAGTCCTTTGACCGTATCATACTTCGCACCAATCTCATCGACAGTATTAAACGAGAGGTCATCATCGTACGTAAAGAGTGTCGGGACCGTGACGATCGCAACGATGATCATCGCAAGTAAAGGACGACGGATCGATAACCCACCATAATGTGACCACAGTTTGCTATCTTGGTGACTCGCTGCCTTCTTTGACGGCCAGAATAATTTTTCTTTGAGTGTCGCCATGAAGAAGGGGACAAGTGTAAATAAGACGAGTAAGAGGACGGCAATCCCAACCGCAACAGCGACCGATGATTTGAAGATTGGGAAGTCCGCAAACCCAATCGCTGAGAAACCGACAAGAACAGCAAGACCACTGATGAGTAACGTACGCCCTGCTGTCTTATACGTATTGACGATTGCTGTCTCGACATCGTGTCCTGCCGTCAACTCTTCCTTGTACCGGCTCAGTAGCAAAATACAATAGTCCGTTCCAATCCCGAACAGGATGGCAACAAGGAAGATTTGCGTATAGTTCGATACCGGGAAGCCGAACCAGTCGACAAAAAAGGCGACAAGTGATTGGCTAATCAGGTACGTAAACCCAACCGCAACGAGTGGGATGAACGGTGTGACGACTGAACGGAAGACGAGCAGAAGCAGTCCGAAAATCAATCCGACGGTAATCAGTTCCGTCCGCTTCAGTCCCTCTTGCGAGCTCGTATTAACGTCATCGTTGATTAACGCTTCACCCGTTAGATAAATCGTTTGATCCTTTGGTAAAAGATCCGTCCGGATTTGTTTTGCCAGTTTGACGATCTCTTCTTGCGAACCGTCGACTGTGATCGGTACGAGGACCGTCTTTTTATCTTTTGAGACGAGCTGTCCTTCCGTCTCTTTGTTTTCAAACGGATCGAGCACATCCGTGACCGGACGATCGAGTGCTTCTAAATCCTGAACGATTTGCCCGATCGACTTTCGATCGGCATCGCTGACTTTGTCTTTGAGCGGAATGACAAGCGAGATCGTTTCTTCGCTTGCTCCCGCTTTTTCTAAAATATCAGCTGCTCGCTGTGAATCAGCATCATTTGCAAGCTGAATCGCCCCTGCGTCCTCTGCTTGTTTTGCCAAGTTTGGTGCCGTAAATAGTAAACCTACTGTGACGATGAGCAATAATGCAAGAATTGCCCAGCGCCATTTGACGATTTGTCGCATGTCTGATTCTCCTCTTCCCTCTGTCTGTTTTTAATCATTCAACTGCAAAATCTCTTTAATCTTTTTGAAGGTTTCAATGAACTGGATGATTTCTTCTTCTTCGACTTTTCCTTCAATCAAATTCTCCAGATACGTATAGATTTCTTGCTCCGCTTCAGTTGCCACTAACCGACCTGCTTCCGTCAAAGAGATGTACTTCGTTCGGTGATCATCTTCTCGACGTTCGACGATGACGAGACCTTTTTCCGTCAACTTTTTCAGCCGGTTCGAGATGGCACTTTTGTGAACACCCTGTACTGCCGCGAGACGTCCGGACGAAATCGGTCCATATTTTCCGACGAGCTTCAACACATGAAGTTGTTCCGGTGAGTACATTTGCCAAACGGGTGCTTCGACCGACTTCAACACGCGTTCTGTTCCGTGGATCATGACTTCTTCAAACAGGAGGACTGCTTCACGTAAATTGTCTTTCATTTTTAGTTTACCCCCTAAACTTATGAAGTTAGTTTAGCCCCTCAACTAGAAGTCTGTCAACTCTAAACTGTCACAACTTACCGATGCAGAACATGACCAATTTCTGTATGATAAAGGAAGAGAGGAGCATGCTTATGTTGACTTTATTTTGGATCGCATTAGTCATTTGTCTCGTCGGACTCATCTTTACGTTGCGGATTGCTAAGCAACCAGCAGAAGAGCAGTACGATCACAAGACTTCGGCAAAAAATATGTCTTGGATGTATTTCATTTTTCTCCCGATCATTCTGATTTTATTAGGTATTTTCTATTACTTTCTAACGTGACATAAAACAGCACACATCGGCTGATGTGTGCTGTTTTATGTCACTTCAAGGTTTTCGGACGGACGATATAGATATCGCATTTTGCATAACGGGAAATGTTTTCAGAAACACTCCCAATCATGATTCGTTCCATCGCATTCGTCCCGACTGCTCCGCAGACGATCAGACCCGCACCAACGCGTGGTGCGATGACCTTTGGAATCAGTGTTTTCGGAGAGCCGTTTTCGATGATCAGCTCAACTGTCTCGACACCTGCTTCTCGTGCCCGCTTTTCGTAACGATCGAGCAATTCTTGTGCATATTCGGTAACGTTTTGATCAATGAAACGTTTATTGGCACGTACGTTAGCAAACGTCTGAATATCGATGACATGGGCGATGACGAGTTTAGCATGATCAAGTTTGGCAAATTTCACTGCCTTCTCAAATGCTAAATCTGCTGTCTCTGATCCGTCGACTGCTACCAAAATCGTATGATATTGGCTCTCCATCAAAATTCATCCTTTCCGCACGACTCTCTTACAACATCCGATCATTTTCATTTTCAAGGGCACGGTTTTCGTGATCAAGTTTTCGTTCCGCTTCGATTCCCTCTGGCTCTGTTTCCAGAATACTTTTTGGTTCCGGCGCAGGACGAGAAGCCCCTGCTTCGTCTGCCAACAGGACATAATCGCCTTGTTGGACACGTAAGACGTGTTGCCGAATATCTGCCTCCGGCAATCCGAGTTCCGTAAAAGCGGTTTGAATTTCCTCAGCCGAAGCTGGTTTGCCTGTAAACCGCTCAAACAGCGTCCGTTTTCCAGAGACCAGTTGCGCCGCCGATTGCCCACGTAACATCGCCATATCGGTTTTGTCTTGCAACACGACATACAAATCTTCTTCTAGGTAACCCGCAAAATGTAGATCCTCAATTTTTCGAATCAAATCCGTCTCATTTTGATAGACACCAATCCATTGTTTTTTTCCCATGACACACGTCTCCCCCTTTTATAGCAACTATATGAGATATACCCCAAATTCATCTAAAACATGACTAGGATGAAGAAGACTTAGGTGAATGCTGTCGAAAAAGACGTTGACGTTTCTGAAAGACGTAATAACATAGGAGTAAAACACACATTATGCCAATTCCCGCTATGATTTGTTGCAAGAGAATGAGACGTTCGTTAAACAATAGTCCAGCTAAATACCAGATGAGTGCGAGACCAAATACCCAATCTGAATGGATTGCGATGAACAGGAGTCCACCGATAACAGCTAATGCGAGCGCAATCGTGCTCCATTGGGTTTCGGAAAGACTGAATAGAGAAGTGAACTGAAAATCCGACAAGATCCGAAATGGTAAAATCAATAGCATCGTACTGATCCAGGCAAGCAACACTGAAAATGGAGAGCGCATCCACGGCGAACGCCGGGGATGGTGTTGAATTTTCATATAGACTAAGCAAAGGCTGATGAAAGAAATCGTCGTCGAGACGAGTTCCCAAGGGGGGCCACTCATACTACTGATTCCAAGCGTCACGAGTGATAATGCAAGCCACCCTCCGATATCTTCAATCAGTTCTCGATCCGCAGGGAAGGCACGTACCGGTCGAATACACCAAATCAATAATGTCGTAAACACGACACCGGCAATGGCGTCAAAGAATGGTGCAGGAACAAGAGATAACTTAAGAATGGTCATCGGATGTTGCCAAACGACGCGTGCTAGCATTGCAAAGAGGAATGCTCCTACATTCATCAAGCGTAAAAATGTTAAATACTGCACTTCTCTTTTCACCTCCTCGTTCAGTCTGTTATTTAATTCCCGCTGTAGAAGTCTGAAAAACTAAAATGTCGCTTTGTTCTGTTGCCAAATTACGGTACGATGAAAGGAAAAGGAGGAACGAGAATGGACGCATTTTTACTACCCTATCAATACAATTTCATTCGGAATCAAGTCGAGCTGCTGCAACATCAATTCGCAGCCGTTCATGACCCCGATGTTCGTGATGCTGTTCGGTACAGTGCCGCTGAAAAGATATTTGATCTATTGCCAATACTTACACCGGAACAGGAAATCTTGCTGACGAACATTCGTGACGCTGAATCCGAACAGGATCTCCTCGCGTATTTAGCACATGTCGAACCGTTCGTCCAACCGTTTCCGAGTATTTCTGAATCACGGATCCGACAGCTCTTTAAAAAAACGAAAAAGTTACACATTCCGTCACTTCACTCCTTTGAGTGGACACACACGACGTTTTTAAGCTGGAACGATACCGGAAATCGGAAAAAATATTTCGTCTATCCCTTGAATGGTGAATGGATTGGCGTAGAAGGTACCTATCTACCATCGATTCAAAAAGGGATTTGTGCGATTTGTCATACGTATAGTGATATTACACTCGTAACTGTCACGACACGCCGTTCGACTGAACAGCATCAGACGATTGGTCATCATATGTGTATCGACAGCGATGCATGTAATCAAGCTGTGACGAATCCAGAAGTCATTGAAACGTTCTTAGCACGCACGCAAAAGAAATGATCGGCATCAAAAAAACACGTTCGTATGACTGATCCGATAAGGTTCGGTATACGAGCGTGTTTTTGAATGTGACGACGTTCATGTGTTCATTATCGCTGGATCATGCAAGCAAAATTGATTCTTCCCGCGACGTTTTGCCTCATACATCGCTAGGTCTGCTTGCTCGATCAAGTCCGATCGCGAGGCTGCATGCGCCGGATAGATTGCTCCACCGATGCTCGCTGTTACCGGAAGTGGAATGATACCATGGTGAAACGGCTGTCGGAACAAGGAAACGAGATGTTCCCCACACTGCACGACTTCTGCTTCTTGTTCAACGTCAAATAACAAGACGACGAACTCATCTCCACCTTGTCTTGAAATGACTGTATTGGGCGGCAATTTCTTTTGTAGACGTGTCGTGACATCGACGATGAGTTGATCTCCGACATGATGTCCATACGTATCGTTAATCTCTTTGAAGTGATCGATGTCAATAAAGAACAACCCAACCTGCCCGTCAGTCGCTTCCGCTCGGTACAAGGCGTCTTGGAACAGTCGCGCAAACAGATATCGATTCGGTAACCCTGTTAAGGCATCGTGATATGCCATGTGTCGCATCTCCTCCATGGCAGTTGCTAATGCTTCCGTTCGCTCTTCCACCTTCGCTTCGAGATTTTCGCGCAACCGTTGATTGTCAACAACAATCCGGATTTGACGGGAAATCAACAACGGAATCGCAATCATTAATCCAATCGTCAAACCGTTCCAACTAATCGTTTGTCGTGCCATCGTCACGAATAGAATCAATAAGAATAAGTAAGGAGTGATCAAACGTAAGACATCGATCCACCTCCGTGTAACGTCAAGAGGAACGAGAGATTCCTCAGCATCAAAGCGATACGCGGCAAGCCCGACAATCAGGACAGTCGCTAACCATAACGGATCGAGCCAACTCGAAGGAAATGGATAATCAAATCGTTCGAGTACCACGTATAATAGATCAGCGAGTAACTGAAAATGAAATGCGAGTAGAATCAATAATAACGAGCCGCCATTGCCACGCTTCATCAAACCAAAGAATAAGACAATCATTCCACCGAGCAACAATAAATCACCGATCGGATAGCGAAGCCATAAAAGCGTTTCGATCGTCAGCAAGGCATTTGCTTCTAAATAAGGCGTCACTAAGTAGTGCCACGAAAGAGATCCTGCAACGACTAAAATGATGAACTCATCGAACAAAAAGACCCGCAAATTGACTTCTTGTCGTCGATTACGCAGGAAATAACCGAAAGCAATGATATAGATCAAGATTTGAAGACTGAAGATCAAGTCGATCCAATCAAACGGTTCCGTTCGTGTACGTCCTTGCAGGAAGTATAGGAGCTGTCCACATTCGCCGATACCAAGCATCGCATTAGCGAATAATAATAGAAGAAATAAGCGGTAAGTAAAAGGGCGTCTTGCCTGGCGTCGCTGTGCCCGCCAAATCAAATAGAGGGAGATCGTTACACCACCGATCGTGAACAGACTGTTAACGACTTGTCCAATTGCCGTTTCCGTGCCCATATACGTCACCCAGCCGATATGAAACAGTAACCAGCCTATAACGATTCCCAGCCATTTCTCATACATGACGATTCCCCCTTTCTTTTTTAACCATAGTTCGTTTGTCCTATAGGTATATCGGTTCAGGATTGCTGTTTATTCACTCTTTTTTTATTTTATTGAAATCTTTTTTGACAAGATTACTCGTTTCAAACATAAGAAAAAACCGTGCTCGCACCTAGCGGATTGAACACGGTTTAACAGAAATACATCATGTTTTCTTTAACTAGAACGTCGATTCTCTTCTGTCGACTCGATCGATTCACTTAAACTGAGCGGTAAGACGATGATGAAGCGACTGCCTTTACCGACTTCAGATTCGACGTGGATGACGCCTTCATGTTCTTTGACGATTTCTTTACAAATCGATAAACCGAGTCCAGTTCCACCGATTCGACGTGTATCGGAATTATCGACACGATAGAATTTATCAAATAAGTGGGCAAATGCATGGTGAGGAATTCCAATTCCTTCATCTTTCACTTCAATGATGGCTTGATCATCTTTCGTATCGATCCAGACATCTACACGTCCGCCATCGGGAGAATACTTGATTGCATTGTTGATCAAGTTACTCATCAATTGTTTGATCCGGTCTTCATCTCCTAATATGAATGGACGATCCGGACTGAGCAATTGCAAATGAAGATCGTGTCGTTCACTTGAAGCGTCGTACAGGGACATCACTTGTTCAGTTAGGCTGAGCAAATCAAGATGTGCCATTTGGTACAACTGTCCACCCGACTGCATCCGTTGAACGTCTAAGAAGTCCGTGACGAGGTTCGATAATCGTTCTGTCTCATTATGGATCGTCGCTAGATACTTCTGCTGTTTTGAGTCATCGATCTTTCGATTTAGCATCAACTCTGTAAAACCGTAAATCGATGAGAGCGGCGTTCGCAATTCATGTGACACAGTCGAGACAAGTTCTGTTTTTAGACGATCGGCTTCTGTTTCCCGGGTAATATCCCGTAAGACGAGAATGATTCCCTTCCATCCCCCGACGACATCAATGCGTTCCGCGTAGACTTCTAGATGCGCCGTATTGTTTCGAACATCAAATCGGACTTTGTCCGGTGAAATCTTACCGGAACGAATTAAATCCAGATACGTATTAAAGGCTTCAACATCATCCACCAACTGACGCATCACATCAATGACGTACTCACTCGAAGGTAACGTCCGATCTACTGTGAATTCCGTTTGAAGTTCTGGAATCAAGTCAAACAATGGACGGTTGACGTATAACTCTCCATTTCCATCCTCGAGATAAATGATCGCTTCTCGAATTGAGTCCAACACTTGCTCGGTCTTTTCTTTTTCCTGACGCATTCCTTCATAAGAACGCGTCCGTAGAAGTGAAAGCGTCATTTGTTGCGCAAACTCGCGAATATCCGTCAGCTGTTGTCCTTTATATGCAGATTTGTAGCGAACGAGATAGATGGCAGCAATCAATTCATGCGTTTCTGGATCTTGAACCGGAATCGTCACCTCATACGTACTAAAGGAATACGGATGCTCTTTTTCACGTGTAACGCGCTTCTCCGATTGAACGAATTCCATCTTGCGAACCGATCGATTGATGACGGACATCTCATCTTTCAGGAGATCTTTTAAATAGTCCATCGTCATGCCGTTTGTTGTTGCACCCATAAACTGCCCTTCTTCATAAAGCAATAGAGCACCGTACTCTGAAGAAGTGATATCGATCATCTTTTGAACGATTGCTGGATACGATTCGACAGTTTCGCGAACGGCAAGTGCCTCTGTTAGTTCACTACGTAATCGCAACTTTTCCTCATTCTTTTTCGTCGTTTGATACGCTTCTTCGAGTTCCTCTTGTTGCGCTTGTAACTCTTCTTGTTGCGCGAGCAATTCCTCACTTTGCGCTTGCAATTCTTCATTTTTACCTTGCATCGCATCCGTATGAGCATTCGTCGTCACGACCATCCGATTAAAGGAAGCACGTAATAATCCGATTTCGTCTGGACGTTTTTCTGTCGTCTTATCGATTTCAATTGGTTCCTTGCGAGCAAGTTTTTGATTATCGTCTACTAATCGTAACAACTGCCGCGTCATCCGGCGAAGGAACGGGTGAACGAATAAGAGAATGAATGCGACGAGCACAACGATACTTGAGATCCAAATCCATTGTGACTTCGCGACTTCACTCCGCAGTTCCCCGACAGCGGTTTCTTGTTGTTGGCTGAGATTCGTCCGGTATTCATCAAGTGCCGCAGATGCTTTTTCAATATCTGGCGTAATATCGATCGAACCGTCTGCAGTTGGCTTTAACTGTCCTTGTTCAACGAATCGTTTCGCAATTGGTAAGGAAAATAGACTATCTCCCTGTAAAAAGTCTTCATTGATCCGATTCGCCTTTTTTTCATTGACGTAAGACTGGGTCAGCGGAAATAAGGCGTCATAGTACAGTTCATATAAATTCGTCATTTGTGCCGCGAATTCTTCTTCTTCATCCGTTTTTGCGTTTCGCATGAACCAATCGGTCTCACTTTTAATATCTGTTCGAAGTGCTTGAACCTCGTCAAACCGATCCTGGTCTCCAAAGATGACAAACCCTCGTAAACCGAACTGAACCGTTTGCCAATTGTCCCATAAATCGTTGGCTCGGCGATTTTGTTCACTGATCGTTTCTAAATTTTGTTTAGACGTTTCAATTCGCCCTTCCATGTAGTCATAGACAAAGAACGAAGTAATCGATACTACGATCAGTACCGCATAAAAAACCGTCAGCAACTGCCGACCGATTCGTCGCCGAATCCAATTCATCATGAATGTATCCTCCTCATCATTCATTGAATGATGCTTTTTCATTTGTTTCTTTTAATATAATAGAAACGCTTTCGAAGCAACAGCTAAGATGTACAAAAAAAGACCTTTTCTCGGAATGTACCCGAAAAAAGGTCTTTTCATACTCTTATTTTTTCGCTTTTTTCACTGTCACAGACGTTACAGGACTCACTTGTCCGCGTGTATTCTTAACGTAAACCGACAGTTTCACTTTTGCTTTTTGCTTCGGAATTTTGACGGAATAGTTTCCTTTTGAAGAAACCGTTCCTTTTCCGATGACTTTTTTCTTCGCATCTTTTACGTAGACACTCAATTTCTTTTCAGCTGTTCCGGTTACTTTCGTTTGACCGGCATAGACCGATTTCACTTTTGGTGCCTTTGGTGCTGGTAAGACTTTTACGATCGTCGGTTTACTTGTTCGTTTTGCAATATCCGTCACCGTAACGATCAAGCTTGAACCACCCACTTGCTTTGGTAACTTCGCGCTGAACTTACCTTTTGCATCGACTTTCGCTGTTGCAATTTTCTTTTGTTTCGCATCTTTGACTGTAATCGTACCACCCGCAAGAGCTGTACCTGTCATTTTTGTCGCACCGGCAAGAATCGCATTCACTTTTGGTGCTTTTGGTGCTTTTCCAGGAAGGACTTCTGTCCGTTCCGATGTGACGTCTAATCCATTTGCATAGCGAACAGTCAGAACTGTTTTTTGGTTTTGACGCGGAATCTTGACGCTGTATTTTCCTGCTTGTGCTGTTGTTGCAGCTAACTTTTTATTCGTTGTTGTTTCTTTGCCATTCTTATCTTTTGTTACGACAGCTGCCCACACTTCAACTTTCGTCCCTGTCTTAACTGTTCCAGAAACAACTAGTTGGTTATCGTAGACATCATTGACGTTCCCGTTCAAGTTCAACTGGGAGATCGCACGTGGAATACTGACTTTCCCGTAGCCAGCGACTGGACTGACGTAAGCTGGGAACTCAGGCTCGATTTTCTCACCATCTTCGTCCTCATCTTCAAATTCATACCAGTCATTCGGATTTTCAAACGCAAGCGGTTCTGCACTCTTGCGCAAGATTTGTTCGATTTGCGCTGGTGTCAGTTTCGAATTTAGTGATTTCAAGATACCCGCTACTGCGGCAACATGTGGTGAAGCCATACTTGTTCCATCCATGTACACCGTGTTACCGTCTGGAATCAAACTAGCCACTTTTGATCCTGGCGCTACGACATCAAGTCCAACACCATAGTTTGAATAATCCGCTACCATTCCGAGAGGGTTCGTCGCTCCGACAGAAATCGCATATTCCGAGTTCGCTGGGTAACCGACCATCATGTCGTAGTCATTTCCTGAAGCAGCTACGACCGTAACACCATGATCTGCTGCATATTTCATCATATAAGCCATCGTCCGGCTCTCACCGCCACCAAGACTCATATTGATGACTTTTGCGCCGTGATCAACTGCATATTTAATCCCGAGTGCGATGGCGTCTGTTTCCCCTTCACCGTTCGCATTCAAGACTTTAACCGGCAGGATTTGTGCCGATTGATGGATTCCCTGGATACCGTAATCATTGTTCATCGTTGCTGCGATGACGCCTGCCACGTGTGTTCCGTGACCGTTGTCATCAATTGCGTCCCCGTCTCCATTAACAGAAACATAGTTCTTTTCATTTGCGATATCAACTTTGCCTTGTAAGTCCTTCAAACGATAATCAACACCTGTATCGATGACCGCAATCTTCACAGGCGCTAATTTTTTCGTTCCGAAACGTTGTTGGAACGCTTCAAAACCGATTCCAACGTTATCGAATTGCTCGAAGACAGTCTTTTTGTTGACGGCCCATTGATAATCAAAGTTGATATCCTTCATCGCCCGGTACGTCTGAATCTTTTCAACGTACTCGACCGCTGACGAACGGTTGAGTGATTGTTTTAATGCTGCCGCTGATTGTCCTTTGACCGTCGGATCTTCCGTTACGATGACGAAGTCTCCCGCATTGCCAAGGGATAAACGTTCTACATCATTTGCCTGAACGCCCGCAATCTTCATCGAACGGTTCATTTTACCTGGTTTTAGTTTGACGATGTAACGTGTTGCTTCTTTTGATTGGATACTCATACCCATTGACTGGAATGTTTCGCTTAACGAACTACCACTTAATTTCGAGATATCCATTTTATTTGCATATCCATCAATCTCTTCAGCGATCACAGTAGGTGACGCTTCACGTGATAATTTGTAAAGACGATCGACAGCTTGTTGATCAGCTTTCGTCAACGTGTATGACGTTCCACGCACGAGTGCTTCCATCGCTGGTTTCAATGTTTTTAAATCTTCGTATGCTTGTTGACGCTTATCTTTGTTAAATAAAAGTGTTTTGACGACATAAGGCGATGCTTTGTAGTAAAGCGATGTCAAAGCGCGTCCAGCATCTGATTGGCTCAATACTTGTTTTTGAATCGAGTGCATGAGCGCAAGCATCGGTTTTTCTTCTTTTGTTTGTTTGAGCGCTTCTTCTGCCATACAGCTGATATCATTGATCGGTTCATACTCAACCGGCAATTTGACGTTGTTATACGTTAGTTTAGCGTGCGCTGCTTTTGTCGTCTTCCCTTCTTCGATGTTCGGGTAATATTCTACTTTGACATAATACGGTCCATCCCATGCGTATGGAACAGCTAGTTTTGTCGGTGTTTTTTCATTTGGCTCTGCTTCTGTCCGGTAACGATCAAACGTATCGTCTTCTGCAGCCATCGCTTCGCTCGGATAAGCTGTTACTTGAACAGGTTGATCCGTATCGATTGATAACTCGAAGTGAGAGGCAGTTTTTTCTACACCCGCTTCATGATTGACGCGGTACCAATATGTATTTTTTTCTTCCGTTCCTGTTTCAAGCGTCGTCTCTTGACCTGCTTTCAAAAGCGTTGCTTTAGCAAGGGCAGTCTCCGCCTTTGCTGTCGTAGGTCCTACTCCAAGCGTCAAAATCAGACAGCTCAGCATGACCCAAATCATCAGTTTCTTCACAGATGTTCCTCCTTCAAAATGGACGTACTTTACCTTGATTATAAACAGGATATGGATAAAATGGATATTTATTTTATGGATGTATCTTACAATTTTGAAAGGAAAGGCACTCAATGCTCACACGCATTGAATGCCTTTAATGATTATTTAAAATCTGCTACATATTCGCTGTATCCTTCTTGTTTCAATTCCTCTTTCGGAATGAAACGTAAAGCAGCCGAGTTCATACAATATCGAAGTCCGGTCGGTTTTGGACCATCCGAGAAGACGTGTCCGAGGTGTGCATTCCCATGTCGGCTCCGAACTTCCATCCGTTTCATCCCGATCGAGAAATCCCTTTTCTCAATGATATTCCCCGGCTCAAGTGGTTTTGTAAAACTTGGCCATCCTGTCTTCGAGTCATATTTATCATTTGATGAAAACAGTGGTTCGCCAGAAATCAGATCGACGTAGATCCCGTCTGCCTTTAAGTCATGATACGGATTATCAAATGCCGGCTCCGTCCCGTCTTCTTGTGTCACCTCGTACTGGATTGCGGTTAGTTTCTTTTTAATTTCTGCGTCTGATAATTTTGGATACGTTGGAAGGTTAAGTTTTGGTTGATCGTTCCAGTAGCGATTGATAAAGTCATCGCGTCCAGAAGCTGCCCGATAAAACTTATATTTTTTCTCATTCGTTAAATAATAATCCTGATGGTATGCCTCCGCTTCGTAAAAAGGACCTGCTGCAATCAGCGGTGTGACGATTTTTTCATCAAAAACCTGTTGTTTCTCTAAACCCTGTTTCGATTGCGTTGCAATTTCTTTTTGTTTTTCATTCGTGTAGAAAATCGCTGTCGTGTACGATTCCCCTTGGTCAACGAACTGACCGTTTGCATCCGTCGGGTCAATCTGACGCCAGTAGACATCGAGCAATTGTTTATATGAGATGACACTTGGATCAAACGTGATTAACACCGCTTCCCGATGCCCTGTCGTCTCCGCCGATACTTGATTGTATGTCGGATTTATAACATCACCGCCCGTGTAACCGGAAATGACCGATTTAACTCCTTTTAACTTCTCAAACGGTGGCTCCATACACCAGAAGCATCCTCCAGCTAAGATCGCCGTCTCTTCCGGTTGATAACTCAATTCCTTACTACCACTTGATTTTGCCTGCTGTTGCTGGAACACGAAGTATCCCCCGACCATGACGACGATGAGACCAATGACGGATAAAACTGTCCACATTCGTTTCTTCATCTTCCTTCGCCTCCTTTATTTAGCTTACGTCGCGCGACGTTTATTGGATGTTATTTTATTTAACTGTAACGCGCTGATGCTGGCTTGTCGTAGCATGTGCTCAAAAGAAGAACCTTCAACAATATGAAAAGTGATTATGTTTTTACCCACAAAAAAAGAGCCTTATATCGGCTCTTTTCAACATTAACCTTTTTGAATCCAGAATTTGAGGACGCTTGCTTCTTCTTCATGTTTGACGAGTTCATGACCACCTGATGTCGCCCACGCCTGAAGATCGTTTTTTGCCCCTTTATCCGTTGCATGGACTTCAAGGATTTGACCTGATTCGAGTCCAGCGATGGCTTTTTTTGTTTTTACGATTGGCAGCGGACAAGCAAGTCCTTTTGCGTCGAGTACGAGTTCTGATTTCATGTTGTATTCCTCCTGAATGATTTGATGTTCGTTATGCATTGGCTTAGCGTACCGCACAGCGGTTCGGTCCGACTTCCATTTCCCGTTGTGTTTCAAGATCGGGTGTCTGTTTCCCCATGTTTGTTTCACGGATATCTTGATACGCGTTCGGTTGTGGCGGCAGGTTCTCTGTGACCATTTTCCGGAATGTTGCTTCATCGTCGATGTTGAGACCATGATTGTTCGCAAGCAAGATGCTTAATTTTTCCGCTACACTACCATCCGTGTTCAATTCTTCAATGATCATGAAATGTGCCGGTAAGACGATGAGTTCTGGTGAAAGATCACGATACGTGTTGTAGAGCGAATCGCATAAGTCGCCGACCCAGTCTTCCGCGAGACCGGCTAAATCCGGACGACCAATCGAGTCGATGAACAAGATATCACCCGTCAATAAATAACGCTGATCGACGATGAATGACGTTGATCCAATCGTATGTCCTGGGGAATAAAGAGCACGTACTTCAATCGCTGTATCCCCGACTTGAACCGTACTACCGTCTTCAAGTGGTGCATAATCAAATGTGACATCCGTCGCATCTTTTGGCGGCAACCAGTATGTCGCGCCTGTTTTTTCGGCGATGTCGCGTCCTCCAGAAATATGATCCGCATGAAGATGTGTATCAAACACATGCTTAATCGTGACGTTGCGTGATGCGGCATAATCCAAATACACATCTGTCATTCGTGTCGCGTCGATGAGTACGGCCTCTCCTTCTGAGATGACCATATACGAGAGACAACCTTTACCGATTCGAACGAACTGAACGACTTCGCCTTGATCAGTTCCTGTTTCATTCAGCGTTCCGAGTGAAATCGGTTCTAGATGTTCACTCCATGCTTTCATACCGCCTGACAGATACGATACGTCTCGTCCTGCTTCTTCTAGCATATCGGCGACGAAAATCGATGAACCTTCTTTTGCGCAAACGACGAGAACATCCTGATCCGTCGGAAGCTGATCGAGAATCTCCTCGACACCATCCAACAATTCAAAATACGGAATGTTGAGGTACTTGAAGTTCTCTCCTTCGATTTTCCAATCTTGAAACGCATCCTCATTCCGGACATCTAAGATGAACAGAGACTCACGTCCAATGATTTTTTTTGTAACTTGTGCGGCTGTCATTGCTTGTGCCATATCTACTAATTCCTCCTCTGCTTTACGCTTTTGAATTATTTCGCTGAAACGAGTGTTGTCGACTCAAATGCCCATTCCTGCATACCCGGTACGACATTGTAGACCGTGTAGCCCTTGTCACTGAGCTGTCGGCATGCCATGTCACTTCGGCTACCTGTCCGGCAGATGACATAAATCGTCTGATTTGAATCCAGTTCTACATGGCGTGTCTCCAGTTCGCCTAACGGAATATTGATCGCTCCCGGTACATGGGCGAAGGCATATTCTGCTTGTTCCCGAACATCAAGCACCGTGATCGAATCGTCTTGGCGTGCTGCTTCGACTGTTGCGTTGTCGACGGTTTGAGCGAATGCTGCTGGTTCCGTGACATCACCTGTTGATTTCCGAACGTAATGACGGAGCACTTCGCCTTCTTCAATCGTGCCTAAATAATGATTGCCGGTACTGTTCGCCCAAGCACGAAGATCTGCAGTTGATCCTTTATCCGTCGCCTGGACTTCGATGACTTGTCCTGGTTCTAACGTCTTGATCGTTTTTTTCGTCCGAACGATCGGCATCGGACAAGCGAGACCTTTAGCGTCCAATACGATATCTGATTTAATCATAGTCATACAATTCGCTCCTTTACGGTGTGGGGTATTATTTCGTTTCGCCTTCGTACGACATCATGCCGCCATCCATGTTCGTCACGTCATATCCTTGTCCTTCGAGATATGTCGTTGCGCGACCACTGCGTGCACCAGAACGGCATACCATGACATACTCTTTTTTCTTGTCGAGTTCGTTCATCTTGAATTCGATCAATCCGAGTGGAATGTGGATTGCTCCCGGAATCATTCCTTCTTTGACTTCATCGACTTCCCGGACATCAATGACGTTCAGTTGTTCACCACGTTCAATTTTTTCCTGTACTTCTGTTGCTGTCATGCGTTTCATGTTCAATTCCTCCTCTTGATTCGATTTAGCGCCAGGCATTCATTCCGCCACGGACTTCCGTGACATTTGAATAACCGGCTTTTTTTAATACTTTGACGGCTTGTTTGCTTCGCATCCCGCTTTGACAGATGACGAGCACTTCTTTGTCTTGCGGGATTTGATTCAGTTGACTGTTTAACGTTTGTAACGGAATGTTCTTAAATCCTTTGATGTGATTGCCCTTGAATTCTGATGCTGTCCGAACATCGAGATAAAATCGCTTCCGGTCGTTTAACAATGGCTTCAGTTCCGTTGTCGATACTTGCTTGACGCCTTTCGTTGGTACAAACATCTTATAAGCGAGATAGCCGACGATGAGCAACAAGATCATCGATAGTACATCCATGCGTCATTCCTCCTTCAGATCATTAGATGAATAGATTGACGTTTCCGTTCTCCGCATCAGCGAGATAGGCGGCAACTCCTGCATACTCAATGCCGTCGTGCAATTCTTCTTGTTTTAAGCCGAGCAGATCCATCGTCATCGTACAAGCGACGAGTTTGACGTCCTGTTCTTTTGCTAATTCGATCAAGTCCGGAAGTGGCATCGCATTGTGCTTCTTCATGACGTTTTTAATCATTTTTTGACCGGCACCACCGAAGTTCATTTTCGAGAGTGGCATCTTATCAGCACCGCGTGGCATGAACTTACCGAACATCTTCTCAAGGAATGTTTTATCCGGCTGGATCGGTTCATCCTTACGCATCGCGTTCAAACCCCAGAAGGTATGAAAAATCGTGACTTCGTGATCGTATGCGGCTGCACCGTTGGCAATGATATAAGCTGCCATGACTTTGTCGTACTCTCCACTAAATAAAACGATGGTTGTTTTTTTCGTATCTGACATGAACGTAATCCCTCCAAATTTTTACCCTGAGGGGTATATTGATTCGTAAAAAATTTTATCTGCTTTTCATTAAGAGTTGAACAGCCTCTGCAACGGCTTGTTCATGATTTTCCGTCGCATCATCCTGACGGACACAGTCAATCAAGTTCTCACTGACGACAAGACCGATGACACGATCGATTGCACTACGTGTCGCACTCAGCTGTGTAACGACATCCTTACAGGGCGCCTCTTCTTTCATCATTCGAACGATCCCATGGATCTGTCCTTCAATCCGATTCATCCGATGAATGATGCGATCTTCATAACCGTTTTCCATATGAAGTCCATCTCCTTTTTTCAAATGTGACATACGTCATACCTCGTTGGTACATTTCACACAATAATACCTACAGGGGTATAAGTCAACGAAAAAGATTTCCGGATTCATCACTATGTTCAGTGAGTCCGAAAATCTTTTTGTACTCAGCCTTTCCAATTCGTCTCTAAAAAATCGATCCAACGCTCTGCTAGTCGAGTGGGCATCTTCTCTGGTAATACATAGCGAAACGTCCGATTGGAAATTCCTTTCGCATGAAGCGTAAAGGACTCGGACGGAAAGGATGTGACGAGACGTTCCGATAATGCTCCAATACCGCTCCCATTTAAAATAAGTTGTCGTGCTAAATAATTAGCATCTACTGTAATCGTTCGTGCGGGTACGATTGACGACGCATGTAGCCAACGATGAAGTGCATAGCGGGACGCCGATCCTTCTTCCCGAACGATCCATGTCGCATCTTCGAGTGCAAGATGCATCGCGCCAATGATGTGTAGCTGATCTCTCGCAAAGACGATTTGTCTCATTCCATCAAGTGTCAGTTCTCCTTCAATCATGCCGAGATCAATCTCACGATGTTTTAAAGCTGCTGCCACTTGATCATGATTCATCAACTGAATATCCAGTGATACTTCAGGATGAGCGCGTGAAAACAGATGAATCATATCATCAAGCAATATCTCATGGATCGTATGTGTTGCTCCAATCCGTAAGGTCCCTCGGAAGACACCTTCCGATTCATCCAACTGGGACTGCATCTGTTCGAGCTGGAATAGAATTTCTTTTGCATGACGATAGACGATCCAACCCATTTCCGATACCTCGACCCCTATTGCGAATGAATCACGTATTAATAACGAATGCCCGACATCTTCTTCGAGTCGTTTCACGTGAACACTAATCGTCGGTTGCGACAGAAATAACTGCTCCGCTGTTTTCGTAAAGTGACGTGTCTCGACGAGTGTAACGAATGTTCTCAGTTCCGTTAATTTCACGAATCCCCTCTCCTTATTACATTTCATAATCATTTATATTTAATTAATTCATTTTTATAATCAAGAATTCCTCTTTCATACTTAAGGTATCATGTATTAGAAAGAAGGACTGTTTCATGATATATATATCATTTACTTTGTTAGGAGCAACCATCGGCATACTCTCTGGCTTTTTTGGAATTGGTGGCGGCATCATCCTTACCCCACTTTTATTGATTCTCGGCTATGAAGCGAGTACCGCGATCGTCCTCAGTCTGTTGCTGACACTCGGTTCGACTATGACCGGTACGCTCTCGCATCTTCGGTTAAAGACATTCCGTTTTCGCGATGCTGGGGTTATCGGTCTGACCGGCATCATCGGTTCAATGTTGATCACGCCAGTCGTCTTCTGGCTCGAGCGTCATGCTGGTGCCGATGTCGTCTTATCGAGTTTGTATATCGTCTTACTGCTTGGGTTTTCGATTCAATTTCTACGCCCTCGTTCTAAAGAGCGTTCGTCTTTTCCGGTCCATGATGCTTCCGTCGTGAAGCTTGCCATCATCGGACTCGCTGCCGGAATTCTCTCTTCGTTAATGGGTGTCAGCGGTGGGTTCTTACTAACCCCCCTCTTGATTGGGTGGGTTCGCTTCCCGCTCAAACAAGCAATCGGAACGAGTATTGCCTCTGCAACCCTTATCGTTCTCGGAGGGGTGACGAGTTATGTCGCTTCCGGAACCAGTGCTCCGTTATTACTTGGGATTGCTTTAATCATCGGTGCGTTCATCGGTTCTCCACTTGGTGCTTCACTCTTGCAACGCTTCAATGAGACGTTCGTCCAAAAGACGTTAGGGATCTTTTATGGTGTTGTCGCCTTAAGCGTCATCGTCAAAGTGTTCGGTCTTCCTTACCTGTCACTTGTCTTACTCGCTTTGTTCACACTCAGTCTGTTAAGCATCTTTGGCTACCGAATTATTAAAACTGCCTAAACGAAAAAGCAGCTGACACACCGTCAGCTGCTTTTATTCGTGCTCAATCGTTAACGCACGCTCTCTTCTTTGATTTTTTGCGGCTTCATGATTTTTGCTTCTTTTTTCTGACGCATGCGTTCCGCATTCATCAGTCCCCCTAACATCAAGACAACAGCAGATAAATAGAACCACGTCATCAAGACGATGATTCCGGCAAGCTGACCGTAAAGACGGTCGTAACTTCCAAACTCAGCGTAGTAAGAGAAGAATTCCGAAACGACTTGCCAAGCAATCGTTGCGAAGATCGCCCCGGGAAGTACCTGACGAACAGTCAAATGGACACTCGGTAGGATCCGATACAATAAGATGAAAAAGACAAGTAAGAACAATGTCCCGATTCCCCAGCGGAATAAGAACCAAATCCAAGAGTAGTTCGTCACGAAATCAGCGACAATCGCAAAGTGGTTGATGAAACGTCGTGTTAGTTTCTCTGAAATCGGAACAATCAATGAAATCGGTAAGATGATCATCATCCCGATTGTAAAAGCGAAGTCTTGCAACAGCCCGCGCCAAAACGGTGCTTTCCGTGTCACTTCGAGCGCATCGTTTAGCGAGCGGACAAGTGACTGGACCGACATCGAAGCAAGCCAAAAAGCGGCGATGAAACTGATCGAGGCAAGCTTAAAGCCGCCTTGATCAAAGATTCCGACGACATTCCGCTGAATCAAGTCGTACGTTTCTGCTGGAGCAAATGGTCGAATCAAATCCAGCACGTTTTCCGACGTAAACGGTAAGAACGAGACGATCCCAACCACAAATAATAAGAATGGGAATAAGGACAACATCAGATAATAGGCGAGCTGAGCCGATTTATCAAAAAAGGCTTCACCAAAAAAACGGGCAAATACAGGTTTGATTAAAGACATACAAATTTCCTCACTTTCAACTCATTCTCTACACTATCCCCCATTTCATAACTTCTTTAAACTTTTGGAAGTCTTTTGAACTTATAACAACCTTATACATCATTCAAGTTTGGCGCTTCGTTTCTTCGCGAGGTACACTAGGAACAGAGATTGTATCGTGCTTGTTTTTCAGAAAGGATTTCGATTCGTGGACCCATTCATTCAATCCGAAGCAGAACGCTTCTTTACTTCTTATATAGAGCAATACCCCGAAATGTCCGGACGTCAGCAAGAAGTCATCCGTTCGATTCAAATGACAGGAACATATGAACAGACGGCTTCTGAGCTCGCGTTCGGTGCTAAGCTCGCTTGGCGCAACAGTAACCGATGTGTAGGACGCCTCTTTTGGGAGCAACTTCATGTCTTTGATGCGCGGGATGCGTTGACCGTCGAAGCGGTCCGCGACGCGTTATTTGAGCATATCCGGTTCGCGACGAATGAAGGACGAATTCGCTCGACGATCACGATTTTTCATCCGACACGTGTGCGGCTGCATAATCACCAACTGATTCGCTACGCTGGTTATGAGACTGCAACAGGAATCATCGGCGATCCGGCTTCTGTCCAACTGACACGACAATGTGAAGCACTTGGCTGGAGAGGGGCAAAAACACCGTTTGACCTCCTTCCTCTCTTGATTGAACTCGATGGACAACGTAGTCTGCATCCGATTCCAGACGAGCTCGTGCTCGAAGTCAGCATCACACATCCTGACTATGACCTGTTTGATGGTCGCGAAGTCCGCTGGTATGCCGTACCGATGATTGCTGATATGCAGCTTGAGATTGGCGGTATTGTTTATCCGTGTGCCCCGTTCAACGGTTGGTATATGGGAACAGAAATCGGCGCTCGTAACCTCGCCGATACGGATCGTTACGATCTATTGCCACTCGTCGCGACGCAACTCGGTCTGAACACCTCGCGTGAACGTTCACTCTGGAAAGACCGAGCGCTCGTCGAACTGAACGTCGCCGTACTCGAATCTTTTGAACGCGCTGGTGTTACGATCGTCGATCACCATACCGCTGCCAAACAGTTCGCTCGTTTTGAAAAAAATGAAGCGGCATGCGGTCGCGATGTCACCGGGGAATGGTCCTGGCTCGTGCCACCGATGAGTGGTGCAACGACGCATATGTTCCATAAAGATTACGACCCAGAAATCAAACGACCGAACTTCTTTCCAAACTCAACACAGACAGCGCCTGTGACGGGTTGTCCGTTTCACCAAGGAGTATTGAAATGAATTATGTCGAACAGTTACGTCGAAAAATCGGTCACGATCCGGTCATTCTCGTCGGTTCCGTTGTCCTCGTCGTGCAACATAAACACATTTTGCTGGAACAACGGAACGAAGCACAAGCTCGCTTCGGTTTGCCAGGTGGATTAATGGAATGGGCGGAATCACCGGAAGAGACCGCTCGTCGGGAACTCCTCGAAGAGACTGGACTGGAAGTCGAACGATTGACGTTACTCGATGTCTACTCCGGTCCGCAATACGTGACGATTTTAGCGAACGGAGACGTCTTTCAAAGCGTCACTCTCGCCTATATCGGTGAACATCCGATCGGAACGTTAAAGCAAAGTGACGAAAGCATCAAGCTTCAGTTCGTTTCGCTAGACGACTTACCCGATCACTTGGTCGGTTCTCACGCTCGAATGATTGAAGACTACAAAAAACGCCGTTAAAGTATAGCGGCGTTTTTTCATTTGTTATAAAATGGAATAAATTCATTTTTAGAAAGGAGCTTTCAGATGAAACCACTTGTAATTGCTGGAATGTCCATACTCCTCAGTCTTTCATTAATCTCATCGACAGAAGCTGCTGCTCCTAAATCTGTCAAACAGACGTATACGATTGTCGATGCAAAAAACAAAAAGTATACTGTATCTGTTCAATCTAAAGCAGCATCTTGCCGAAAAGCGACAGTAGACGACTTTTGGTGGGTGAAAGGAAAGGATTCGTTATGCACTGGGAAGTTTTCTCTGTACGTAAATAACAAGTCGACAGCTTACCACTATACATTCTCGAAGGATTTTCCGTATGTGATTGCTACTCACGATTTTCGTACGAGCGGGAAATTGAAAAATGTATCCGGTCATCCGACCGTCTTTTCACTTTCTTTCCGAGAAACACCTTCTTACATGAGTTTAACTACATTCTCGATTCAAAACGGAAAATTAATTCGTCATCCAGGAACATTCATGTCTTACGGTATGCGACCTAAGATGAAAAGTGACTTGTTACAAGTTCCAATCTACTCGAATGCTGGAGACGAAGTCGGCTTTTTGTTCCAAGATAAAAAATTATCTAAAGGAAAATGGGTAAAAGGCAAAGAACACTCATTCTTATCCTCAAGTTTTAATAGCAAAACATATAAAAAAGGAGTTCAAGAATGGAACGCCTATAGCTCTAAGACGAATTACTTTGTAAAGTGACACTTACCTAAGTAAATAAAACCCTTATATTTTTTGTATCTTAAAGTAGCATACATAAAAAATTTAAGGGTTTTTGTAGTTAAAATCATTCCCTTCTTATTTTAGTGACTGACGCATGATGTATTGCTTCAAATCCCGTTGTATCCTTCCTTCAGAACGTAATGCTTCCCACACTTGTACATCTGTCGATTGATAATGATAGGTCGTTCCCGGTAAATGGCGGACGACTTCTGTCGCATGCCTTGCTTTATGTTCTGCTGGACCGACGACCGACAATAAAGCAGCCTCCGCTACAGCGACGACACTTTCCTCGAGTTGATAATAATTCGCCTGCAAGCGTTGCATGACATGAGGATCTTGTTGCCAGATGTATTCTCCTTGTCCACGATACTGTTTTAAGAACTCTGTTTCTTCGATCGCTGGCAAAGCGGATTTTTGATGTTCATCGGTTAAATGAAAATATCCAATTTCTCCAACAATCTTGTAGTGAAGCGATTGATACAATCGAATCGCCGGATCGTTCCCTTGAATGACTTCAAGCATCAGTTCATCCATTCCGATTTCCTTAGCGTGGCTCAGTTGCGCTTGGTACAAGGCTTTTGCAATGCCAAGTCGTCGATACTGCGGTGAAATGCCCAGCCCTCCACATCGCATGATGCGTTGACCATCGATTTCCTTCCAACCGTTCAGCCAAAGACCAACCGGTTTTTCTCCATGGTAGGCAATAAACGAATGTTCCAACTGGTTTCCGTCTCGCTCGAGAATTCGCTTCTGAAACTCTGCTTCTGATAAGTGCAGCGGAATCAGATAATCTTGAAATCCATCCTGCATCGTTTGATATGCTGTTTTTACGTCAGGCGCGCGTTGAATATGAATCATCGAAAAACCTCCTTTTCCACTGAGCAGTTTCGCTATCTTTCTTGCGGTTTCCTGCAGATAAAAACACCCTTGTCGCCAAGGGTGCCCTACTTATTGAATTTTAGAACGGCTACGTCCGTAACCAAAGTAAACAAGCAGTCCGATTGCTGTCCAAACGAAGAAGGCAATCCATGTGAATTTCTGTAAGTTGACCATCAACATGATACAAGCGAGGACTGATAGAATCGGTAAGACTGGTACGAACGGAACTTTAAAGGTACGCTTCAAATCAGGACGCGTCCGGCGCAGAATGATGACTGCGATTGAGATGAGCGCGAATGCTGCCAGTGTTCCGATGTTGATCAATTCAGCAAGTGTACCGAGTGGCACGAATCCGGCAATCAAACCGGCGATTGTTCCGAGGATCCATGTCGCTTTGACCGGTGTATGGGATTTTTCATTAACATCCGAGAAGACTTTCGGCAAGAGTCCGTCACGGCTCATCGCGAACAAGAGACGAATAAGACCAAATGTCATGACGAGGATGACCGTCGTCATACCAACGATGGCACCTAAGTCAACGAATCCAGCAACCCAGTCTTGACCTGCGACTTTTAACGCAAGCGATACGGGACTATCGACACCCTCGAACTGTTTGAATGGAACGATTCCGACCATGATAGCCGAAACGACGACGTATAGAACGGTAACGATCGCAAGCGATCCCAAGATTCCGATTGGTAAGTTACGTCCTGGGTTTTTGACTTCTTCTGCCGCTGATGTAACCGCATCGAACCCAAGGTACGCAAAGAAGGCAATCGCCGAAGCTTGTAAGATCCCACTCATACCAAACGGAGCAAATGGTTTATAGTTGCCTGGTTCGACATACCAAATCCCGACGACGATGAAAAGAACAACGACGGCAACTTTGACGAGTACCATGACATTGTTGACGCGTTTTGTTTCTTTAATGCCAAGCGAAAGCAAGAGCGTGATGACCATTAAAATCAAGAATGCCGGTAAGTTAAAGAATGTCTCGCTTCCCGGTACAGCTCCTGGCGCAGCTGTTAAAGCCGTCGGTAAATGGACGCCGAAACCTGCTAAGAGCGACTGGAAATATCCTGACCAGCCAGTTGCAACGGCACTTGAAGCGAGTCCATATTCTAAGATCAAACACCACCCGATGATCCAGGCGACAAGTTCCCCGACCGTTGCGTATGTATACGTATATACACTACCTGAAACAGGAATCATCGATGAGAATTCAGCATAACAAAGGGCTGCGAGTGCACAGACGACTGCAGAAATAATGAATGAGATCGGTAAAGCTGGTCCAGCATAAAGAGCACCCGTTCCTGTTAGAACGAAAATTCCGGTTCCGATGATGGCACCGATTCCAAGTAAAATAAGGTCAAACCCTGATAAATGACGTGCCAGTTTGGAATGTTGTTTCATATCCATCATTACACTGACATCTTTCTTGCGAAGCAAACTCATGTTTCATCCTCCGAACTTTTCTCTTTTTTCTGAATATTCAAATCATTTAGGTAATTGACTTTCTAATCATAACAAATGATGTCAGGTTCGATAAGTCTTTTTTTCTGTATTTTTTCACAAAGCGGTCAAACCACTTTTGTGAAAATACGACAACGCTTTGATGCATCAACGCGAAAACACCCTTTCCCCTAAAGTTAGAGGAAAGGGCGTACTCTCATTACGGACGATCATTAGGGTGATCGAGGTTTGGACGATTGTTAGGATGATCGAGGTTTGGCCCTTTATGATCATTTGGGTCAATCGGATAATCATCTTGTTGTGCTAAATCATTTTCTGGCAACGCACCTTTTGGTGTACCATGTGTCGTTTCATCTGTTGAAGATGAACGCGCTGAACGTGGTGCACGATCTGGTGTGACATCATCCGCTGCTTGTGACGCAGCACCTTTTGCTGCATCTTTCAAGCTTGGTGAAGAAGAAGTCGATGCAGACTTACTTGGAAGATTCGATGTGTCGACTTCCGTGTTATCTGCTTTCTTTTGCAGACGATCGAGGTAACGCGATGCATTATCACGTCCACCGAGACCAAAGGCAAGACCGAAAGCAAGCGCAAGTGCTCCAAGGATCAAGATGAAGGCTGAGTTGACGATTGTATCCGCAACACCCAATTGATCAAGTGCCATGAAGACAGCAAGTGCAAGAATCGCATACTTCGCAACGCTTGAGAGGACTTTCAGTTCAGAGTTACCGAACAGGCTGTCCATCGTACGTTTGAGAAGGTTGCTGACGATGATCCCGATTGCGAGAATGATGATCGCTGTCAAGACGCTTGGCAAGAAAGCAAGGACGGCACGACCGAGGTCGACCATGAAATCAAGACCAATCAAGTTGAAGGCTTCGACGACGAAGAGAACGACGATGACGATCTCAACGAGTGCACCAACGATGGAAGCTGGTGATGTAGACGCTTGGTTCGCATCCCACGTCCCGATTTTCAAGTGACGTGTTAGGTTATTGAATCCAAGACGTGACAGGAGATCCGTAACGAATTTTTTGATGAAACGTCCGACATAAAGACCGACAAGAATCAGAACGACCCCGATAATGATATTCGGAATCATACCTAGGACATCGTTCAACATGTTGATCGCTGGTCCTGTAATTCCTTTAATATTTAATTGATCAAGTGCTGAAATCGTGATTGGAATCAGAATCAAGATGAAGACGACTGTTCCAAGAATCGACGAAAGTGATTTCGAATCTTTTTGATCATTTGACCCAAGATTGAAGCGAGATGCAAATTTATCCGTTCCAACAGCATGAAGGAAATTCGTCACGATATCGCGGACGATTTTCGCTACGAGGAAGCCAACGAAGAAGATGGCTGCCGCAGCAATCAAGCGTGGAATGAATCCAAGGAATGACGATAACAATTGGCTAAACGGTTGTGAGACACTCTCAATGTTCAACGCACCAAGTACACCTGGTAGGAACAGAAGCAAGACGAGGTAGAAGACGATCTCCCCTGCGATTTTTGGATAAGCTGAAAGATCTGTCTGACCTTGAAGCATCTTGTTCGAACGTACTTTGTCGTTCGCCATCAGCTTCGTACCTGCTTTGACGATGATCATGCGGAGAACGACCGCGATGACATATGCCAAGAGGAGAATGAGGGCTGCTTTCAGGATATTCGGTATTGCCGCGAGCAATGTACTCATCGTATCCGCAAGTGGTCCTGCAATGATGTTCAGATTAAGGATATTGAAGACCAAGATCAGGACGAAGACCATGAGAATCCAAAAGACGACAGTCCCGATAATTTTTTCAGGTGTCCACTTTTTCTTCTTTGGTGGCGCCCCTTCTTTTTGAGGTGATAACTTGTTGACGACTCCAGATTTCTCTAACGCTTTTTGAATCCCGTTCGCAATCAGCTTAGCAATGAGCCATCCAATTAAAAAGACGATGATCGCTCCAAGCAAGTTGCCGAGTGATCCGAGAATGCCGTTCAGGTTCAACGACGTTCCGTTCCAAATGTTATTCATCTTTTTACACTCCTTCACCTAAAATAAAATTATATGTTTCTGACACTTCTTTAATTTCCCCAGCTAAAGGATTTGTTAAACCCTTACCTGTACCAGAATGTGGCGTTTCTTGTTTTTCCTACAATAAATTGGATAACTGCGGTATGTGAAAATACACATTTGTAATAATCACTTCTAAAAAAAGCAGCATCGTCTACATGACGACACTGCCTTATATCATACGACTTCTTTTTCAGAGAATTGGCTGTTGTACAGATCCGCATAAAATCCATCTGCCTCGAGTAATTCCTCATGAGTACCTTGTTCGATGACACGCCCTTGATTCATGACGAGAATCAAATCAGCGTCTTTGATCGTCGACAGACGGTGAGCAATGACGAAACTCGTCCGTCCTTCCATCAACCGTCGCATCGCTTGCTGGATGAAGACCTCCGTCCGTGTATCCACACTAGAAGTCGCTTCATCAAGGATCATGATCGGAGGATCGGCAAGAACGGCCCGAGCAATCGTCAACAACTGTTTCTGACCTTGCGAGATGTTCGAAGCTTCCTCATTCAAGACGGTATCATACCCGTCCGGCAATGTCCGGATGAAATGATCAGCATGTGCGGTCTTCGCTGCCGCGATAATTTCTTCTTCGGTTGCTCCACTTTTACCGTAAGCAAGATTGTCTCGGATCGTACCGTTGAAGAGCCACGTATCTTGTAAGACCATACCGAACGTCGTCCGTAAGTCTTCGCGTGACATCTCACGGGTATCGATGCCATCAATCCGAATCGTCCCGCCGTTTAATTCATAAAAGCGCATCAATAGATTGATCATCGTCGTCTTACCGGCACCCGTCGGTCCAACGATCGCGACGGTTTGTCCCGGTGCGACATCAATGTTCATATCCTCGATCAAGAGATCATTTCCGTAACCGAAATCAACGTGTTCGAATGCAACGGCTCCTTCAGCCTGCGCAAGACGATGCGTCGTCACTTCTTTGATCTCTTCTTCTTCATCCAACAATTCAAAGACACGTTCCGCTGCTGCGACCGTCGATTGGACGATGTTCGCGATGTTCGCCGTTTGTGTGATTGGTTGTGTGAACTGACGTGTATAGGTGATGAACGCTTGAATATCCCCGATCGAGATCGCCCGTTGCGTGACAAGAATCCCACCGACGATACTGATCAGGACGTAACTGATGTTCCCGATGAACATCATCATCGGCATGATGATCCCGGAGATGAACTGCGCTTTGCGCCCTGCTTCATACAACTCCTCGTTGACGGCATCGAATTGCTCGACCGCTTTGCGTTCATGTCCGAACGCCTTGACGACAGAGTGTCCGGTATACATCTCTTCGACGTGTCCGTTCAACTGACCGAGTGTTCGTTGTTGATCGGCAAAGTATTTTTGGGATCGTTTCAAAATCGGACGAATCGCAAAAATCGAGACCGGCAACGAGACGAGCGAGATCAGTGTTAACAATGGACTAATCGTCAACATCATGATTAGAATCCCGACAATCGTCACGATCGACGTGATGAATGATGTCACACTTTGTTGTAACGTACTCCCGATCGTATCGATGTCGTTCGTCACGCGGCTGAGTGTCTCCCCGTTCGGACGACCATCATAGTATTTTAATGGCAAGCGTTCGAGTTTATGGTTGACGTCCTCACGTAAATCGTAGACTGTTTTTTGAGCGATGCCCGACATCAAATACTGTTGCAAGTAATTGAACAGACTACTGATGATATACAGTCCAGCGAGCCACAAGAGGATCTGTCCGATTTTCGTGAAATCAATTTCTGCTCCTGGCACACCTTGGAATTTCGCATACGCCCCTTCAAACAATTCCGTGATCGCCGTTCCCATGATTTTCGGACCGGCAATCATGAAGACTGTACTGAGGATCGCTGCTAAAAAGACACCGATCAGTGCCGTCCGACGCGGACGCAAATACCGAAGCAAACGACGGAACGTTGCTTTGAAATCCTTTGGTTTTTCTCCGAGCATCATCATATTTCCGCCACCGGGACCACCAGGCGGAGGACCGCCGGCAGGTCGTTTCTTCTCACTCATGCGATTTCCTCCTCTGATAGTTGTGACTTAACGATTTCCTGATAGACGGCGTTGTTCGCAAACAACTCGTCGTGCGTGCCGATTCCAGCGACTTTCCCTTCATCAAGGACGATGATTTGATCGGCATCGATGACGGTACTGACACGTTGAGCAACGATCAAGACCGTCGCTTCGCGTGTTTCTTCCCGTAACGCTTTCCGAAGAGCGGCATCGGTCTTGAAGTCGAGCGCTGAAAAACTGTCATCAAAGACATATAGATCTGGTCGACGAACGAGGGCCCGAGCAATCGACAACCGTTGTTTTTGCCCACCAGAGACGTTCGATCCGCCTTGTTCGATCCGCGCATCGTAACCATCCGGCATCCGTTCGATGAAGTCCGTCGCTTGCGCAATTTGTGCTGCATGCGCGACCTCTTCATCTGTCGCGTCCTCTTTCCCGAAACGAATGTTTTCGGCAATCGTACCCGTGAACAGTAACGCCTTTTGGGGAACGAAGCCGATTTTCGACCGCAGTTCCTCTTGCGGTACGTCCTGGCTATCAACGCCATTGACGCGAATGCTCCCTTCCGTCACGTCATAAAAACGGGGAATCAAATTGACGAGCGTTGATTTACCGGAACCGGTCCCACCAATCACAGCCGTCACTTCACCTGGTCGTGCCGTAAAACTAATATCGGATAAAACGGGTGCCTCAGCTCCTGGGTAACGGAACGTGACACGATCAAAGACGAGCGTTCCTTTTTCACGGTCAGCGGTTTGTGTTCCCTCATCTGTCATCGTTGGTGTCATCTCGAGGACTTCATTGATCCGTTTCGCCGAGACGGCTGCCCGCGGAATCATGACGAACATGACTGAAGCCATGACGAGAGCGAACATAATTTGCATGACGTACTGGATGAACGCCATCAAGTCCCCGATTTGCATGCCACCATTATCGATCCGGATGCCCCCGAACCAAATGACACCGACGACCGTCAAGTTCATCACGAGCATCATCACTGGCATCAAAAACGCCATGATTTTATTGACCTTGATCGAGACTTCTGTCAAATCAGCGTTCGCTTTCGTTAACCGGACTTGCTCATCGCGTTCCCGGTTAAAAGCACGGATGACACGGATTCCGGTCAAGTTCTCACGTAGGACAAGGTTCAGTCGGTCGAGTCGCTTTTGGACCTTTCCGAACAACGGAACCCCTTTCCACAAAATCAATAGGATTGAAAGCACAAGGACCGGCATCGCCGCGACGATGACGAGCGATAGTTTGGCATCTTTTGAGACGGCCATGATCAATCCACCGATGAACATGATTGGTGCACTGACGACCATCCGTAACATCATGATGACGACTTGTTGGACTTGTGTGATGTCGTTCGTCGTCCGCGTAATCAATGACGCCGTTCCGACTTGGTCGAACTCTTGCAGTGAAAATCGTTCAACATGGTTAAAGACTTGGCGACGAATATCCCGTCCGAGCCCCATCGATGCCTTCGATGAATAATAACTGGCGGCAACTGCAGCTAACGCTCCGATACCGGTAATTCCGAGCATGACGGCACCAATTTTCCAAATATACGCGGTATCGCCGGTAACGACGCCTTTATCGATGATGTCCGCCATCAGTGTCGGCAAATAGAGATCAGACATTGATTGTGCGAAAACCAAGACGAGCACGGCAAGAACTGCCCATTTATATACCGTCAACCGTTTGAGTAACTTAATCATCCGAGCATCCTCCTTTCATATTTGGCTGTAAGATACGTCCGATGCCTTCTGCAATCTGAGCATGCGTCGCAAGCATCTGCTCGAACACCTCTTGATCAATCGTCTTTAGGACCTGTTCGAGTTGACGTTGCATCCCCTTCTCTTGTTCTTGAATCTCCGTCACGAATTGTTGTCCTTGATCACTAAGCGATAGGACGACTTCTCGTCGATTTTCAGGATTCGTCTCCCGAATGACCCAACCGGACTGAACGAGGCCCTCAATCGACTGACTCAGTGTGCTCTTTGGTAAATGTGTATGTGTCGCAAGTGCTTTTTGCGAAATCGGTCCACGTGGCGCAATCGTCATCAAGCTATGAAATTGAGGTAAACTGAGTCCGTTTTCCTGCGCCGTCTGGTGTGCTGCTCGAACGAGATGTCGTTGTACATTCCAAAACGACTGCATCATCGCCGTTGAACGAACCGTTTCCGTTTGCTCCATCCTGTTTCGCCTCCTTGTTCCATTTCAAATCGTTCCAAAAGGAACAATTACTTATATGAATTAAAATACGCTGATTATTCCTGGTTGTCAACGAAAAGGCGATGTGAAAAATCACATAGTTTTGCTATGCTTTTGTAGAGAAGGAGTGGAAGATAGATGAGACATGAGATGGGATTATATGAAGTACCGTTTCGTTCGATTGAACAACGGCTGAAAACGGTCGAAATTCGACTCAATGATCTGAAACGCCAACAAGTACAAGTCGGTGATCAGATTCAGTTCACGCATACGGAGACGAACGAGACGCTACTCGTCCAGGTGACGAAACGGGAGACATTTCAAGATTTTCAAGCACTGTATGAACACGTATCACAGGAATCCATCGACTGCGTCGGTTGGTCGATCGATGAACTCGTAACATCTACGTATACGATCTATTCACCAGAAGCCGAGCAACAGTACGGAGCACTGGCTCTTCATATCGAGTTATTGCCATAAAAAACGTCTTTTCTACAGTCAGCGTAGAAAAGACGTTTTTGAATTCATTCGGGTTCGACGTGAACATGGATATCATAAACTCCGTATTCTTCCGTCAGCGTATCCTCAACACGTGTCGCAATATCGTGCGCTTGATGGATGTTCAAGGTGGAGTTGACGAGGATGACGACATCGACGACTTCATTGTTACCGTAGTTACGTCCTTTGATGGACTTGATGCCTTTGACACCTTCAAGATCGAAGATGACATCTTCGTACATCTTCAGTTTCTTCTCATCAAAGCCATCTGTCAGTTCGTGTGACGCTTCCGTGAAGATATCCCATGCTGTCTTACAGATCAAGAAGCCGACGATGATCGCTGTCACGACATCGAGCCAGGGCATGCCGAACTGTGATCCGACGATTCCGATCGTCGTCCCGACACTGACCCACGCATCGGATAGATTATCTTTCGCTGCCGCCATGACGGCTTTGCTTTCAATCTCCTCGGATAACTTCTTATTGTAACGATAGACGAAGTACATCACGAGAGCTGAACCGATTCCGACGTACGCTGCAAGAACATCAGGCGATTCCTGCTTGCCTTCGAATAACGTCGAGATCGTATCGATCAAGACTTGGAGACCGACTGCCATCATAATGAAGGAAGCTACGAGCGAGGCAATCGTCTCACTTTTCCAGTGTCCGTACTTGTGATCGTCATCTGCCGGACGTTGTGAGATCCGTAAGCCGATTAAGACGGCAATCGACGCGATGATGTCAGTCGCGTTGTTCAAACCATCCGCCCGGAGTGCGGCGGAATCTGCTGTATACCCAATGATTAATTTTAAAGATGATAACAAGATATAGGCTGCAATACTGATCATCGCACCGCGTTCGCCGCGTTTTAGATTATCGTATTTTTGTTGTTCCATTCTCGTCGCCCCACTTTCTCTGCGATCAGCAAACCTCATCGTACCAGTCGGAAATCGAGTGGGTCTAGAGAAATCATTTTGTTTCGAACTAGGTAATTAACAAACACGCAATAATGTTTCCCTATGCCAAACTGAATTCGATTACGTCATGTAGCTATTTCAAAGAAAATCGGTAGCATCCCCTTAAAGATTAACCAACTTTTTTGACTTGTCAGACTCTTTGACGAACATAATTCGTGCAAGTTCTGAAGGGAATCGGTAGACTAAAGGTACAACACCAAGAGGAGGAGTTCTCACAATGGCAGAATTCATTAAGAGTGAAGAAACATTCAAGGAATTGATTTCAAGTGATGCACCGGTCATCATTAAGTTTGAAGCAGACTGGTGTCCGGACTGCAAACGGATGGACTATTTCATGCCGGACGTCGAGTCACAGTTCGACCACTTACCAATCCACACGATCGACAAAGATGAGTTCCCTGAAATCGCATCGAACCACGATGTCATGGGGATCCCGAGCTTGCTCGTCTTTAAAAACAATGAAAAACTAGCGCATTTGCACAGTGCAAATGCTAAAACACCAGAAGAAGTTACAGCATTCTTAAAGCAAAACTTCAACTAAGCAAAAATAACCTGACGCTGCGGCGTCAGGTTATTTTTTATGTACCGATCTGATTTGGAGTGCTACTTCAATCCTTCTCAGATTTTCTTAAAAAAGATGCGAGTGAACAGATTCGTAATCGTTCCAGCTATAGCTGCTTCGATCAGAGCGACGACCACGATTGCTAATAAATCCTGTATACCTAATGCGCCCAAGAAATTAATGAGATTCAGAATGAAAAATAGAATGAAGAAAATTAAATAGTCTCGTTTTCGCATAGTACTCCTCCTACTCAACACATATTTGTCGTCTTTCATCGCTACAACACTACCATACATGATGATTTTCTAAGGATTACATAATTGAAAGGAACATCTAATCTCTACAAAAAAGTAGTCTTTCTCCCGCTCGAGAAAGACCACTTTTTCTTATTTAACGTTCACACGCGATACCGTCTTTATCCCGGTCACTCTTCATATTTAAGTTATATGTCGCAAGACTCACGTATGCCTTATATTTTGTTGCTTTGTAGATTGGTTTTCCATTCTTGTCATAACCCGTTCGATTCTTTAACCCCGCTTTTTTCGCGACGCCACCTTTATAGGTCTTCTGCATTTCCGTACAGTTCTTAAAGGCTTTTGCTTTCGTCGCCGCTTCACTAGCTGCCGGAACATGAAGCAAAGCGAGACTGACGACACCCGCGAGTACGAGCCGACTCCATTTTTTCATAGGGGTTCCTCCTTTTTTCAAAAAACACGATTCGTCTTTTGATTATAAGAGGTCATTTTTAGAAATTGTTCCCTTTTTTCATTTTTACGTCAATGATTTTTAAAATCTGACAATCAACGAATATAGGACGAACTGACGAGGTCGTCTTTTAAGATTGACGTCGGAATTTTAAACTCGACGATGCCCATATATCCTGGAGCGATGCTGTACTCATCAAACGACAGGACTAATTTGTGGTCTGCCGTAATATAGAAGTTTTGCTTCGCTGAAATGTGTTTGAACTGTTCGTCCTCCGGTATATCCGGTGTTCCTTCGACGAAGTAGACTTTCCCTTCATCTGCTTTCATTTGGCGACGCATTTCTTCTTTTAGGTAATCACTGATTGTCGTGATATATCCGTCATCTTTGAACAAGGACGGTAACGTCAGGACAAGCTGTTGCTTCTTATCAATCGTATCGTACTGGACGCTTTCCGATGCACTTGCCCGTGTCTCCGTGACAGTTCGCCCGATCGACAACAGGTCGTCCGTATCCGTCTTGATGTCGTATCGGCTATCGATCGCAAATACTCCCTCTTGTCCGTGCGTCTCTTGTTTGAACTTTTCATATAACGCTTGTCCTTCCGCGATATACTTTTCATTCAGCTGTTGCTCGAGTGCCTTGTCCGGTAACGTCACTTGGGGTGCTTTAATATCAGCCGACTGTTGTGTCTTCGTCTCTTTCCAATCAATCGTCACGATCTCGGTCAGTTGACCGAGGACTGGCACCTTCGCCATTGCGTCTGCAAACGACGCATTACTATTTAATCCGCCAATGAATAACGTGATGGCGGCCGCTGTAATCAACACGGATTGCTTCGTCCGTGAAGGACGAGTTCGACGCTCGACTCGGGCAATCATTTCATCGAGTTCCTTTGGGACCGGTGGTTGTTGGTAAGCCTGTTTCAGATCATCAAGTTTGTTTGACATCTAGATCATCTCCATTCAATTTCATTTTCAGTAAGGTCAACCCTTTATAGAGGCGAGACTTGGTCGTACTTAGGTTCAGCTCTAAAATCGTCGCGACATCTTTTAAGATCAAGTCCTCGAAATAGTGTAAGATAACGACTTCCCGGTACATGACCGGTAACTCCTCGAGTGCTTGTCGCAAATCAGCATCCGGATATGTATCTTCTTTCGTTGCAACGAGTTCAATCAGTCGCTCCGAGTCGTAACTGATACTATGCTGACGCTTCCGAATTGCATCGATCGCTGTTCGAGTCAAAATCTGATAGAACCAGGCTTTCATCCGTTCATCATCCTCGAGTCGAGCGAGTGATTGTAACGCTTTTTGGATGCTGTCCTGAATGACATCCAGACTATCCTGTTCATTTTTCATATAACTGTAGGCTAACCAGTAGAGATTCGGTTTGTATTGCTTTAAAAAACGGACGAATGCTTGTTCCCGTTTTCTCATTTGGCGAGAGGTCATAGGCCGCGGCTCCTTTTTTCGATATCGTTCTGTGTATACATCATTAAGACGGGCGAGTCGAGAAAAAAGTTGACGACACAACAAAAAAAGGCGACACAAGGTCACCTTTTTGAATCAATAATCTAAATGCCGTGATGCATCATTCCAGACTTTTACGTGAAGCGTGATCAAGGCGATACCGTACAGAACACTCATGTATAACGAAAACTCACCAAACAGAACATCCGTCCAGGCATTTAATCCAAACAATGGGATGACGAACAGGAAATAGAATATGAACTGAACACTCGCAAGCCCATCAAACCAAATCGTCTCAGAAAACGCGCCTTCAAGTAACGAAACACCGTAGATGAATAACGCCGCAACGAGACCAATCCGGATATACCAGACCATAAGTCGAAGCGCTTTATCTTCTTTGATATAGAATAGAGACACGACTAAACCAACAAGCCAGACAACGGAGGCAATGCTTTGCCATCCGTTAATCATTCCGTCCGGATGGAGCATGGCGGACCATCCGTTAATTCCGATCATGACAAGTAAACCTAAAATAAAGATGAACCGATACGGTAAGTCCCTCTGACGCATGACGTTTCCTCCCCTGAAAACGAATAGATGTCACCTCTACCCTTTACATTCCATATGATGGGTTTTAATCCTTTTTCTTTTACACATTTTTTCACCCTATTTCTATTGATTTTTTATTTAATCCGGGCAAAATGGGCTGACTCAAAAAAAGAATGACGCGTCTTTTCACGCCCTTTCCTCAGGCGAGACACAAGCCAGTTTTCCTGCTTCATTCAAGCAGGAAAGCGGGTCTTGTTTGTCTCTGACAGCGCATAATGCGCTTTTTCCTGTAGGAGTGGCGTGTGACGCGTCATTCTTTTTGTTAAAAGATAAGGGTGGCAGATCATCATTCTGCCACCCTTATCTTTGTAGAGACTGACTTTTGAGTCAGCCCCTTTTCCTTATACGCTTTGGGGAAGCGTAGCTTTATGTCGCTTGATCACGTTCGCATACCAATGAGCACTGTCTTTCCAAATTCGTTCCTGTGTCTCGAAATCGACATAAAGGATTCCGAAGCGTTTTTCGTAACCGAAGCTCCACTCGAAGTTGTCAAGAAGCGACCATAAGTAGTAGCCATCAATATTCATGCCTTCTTCGTTCAAATCCGAGATTGCTTGCAAGTGTTGCGCAACGTAATCGATTCGATTTTGGTCGGCGACCCGTCCTTCGATCAGATCATCGTCAAATGCGGCTCCGTTTTCTGTAATATAGATCGGTAAATCTGTATATTCCGCCCGCAATCGGCGAATTAAGTCCTTGAATGCGTTCGGTGCAAGGGCCGTATATTGTTTCGTACGGAGTTCTTTTGCGTAGTCCATATATTCTTTTCGTGCATCGGTCAAGACGAGCTCCTGCTTGTCGTTGACCCATGGTTGTGGATCATTGCCTTGAACGAACCAACGAATCGATCCTTCATCCGGGAACATTTTATAGCCTTTTTGCTTCATCTTAATCGGCGACTTCAAACACCCCATCCATTGAATTCATCATGCCGCCGATTTTTTTCGGGTCGTCTGTTCCGAGTACTTTTTTCGCAATGCTTCGTTTGTAGTAAATGCCTCCTGGCGTCGTTTGCCAAGAGAGCGCACGCACGTTTCCTTCTTTATCTTTCCCCATGTCAAATACATACGGAATATAGTCTTTTGCAACGTCATCTGCATTAAACGGCTTTTCGGATAAATTTGCCCAGTAGCCAGCGTCGACCCATTGTTTCAAGAAGGCAATTTCACCCGTGAAGATATCTGGTGCTCCGACGCCACTTTCAAGAGCTGGTTTCAACTTCGTCGGATAGTCGGCCATCGGCACGATCGTCAATTCGACTTTAACGTCATTCTTTTCTTTAAATTTTTTGATTGGTTTTTTTAATTCATCCGTAAACGACCAGATCTTTAAGACCTCTTTGCCACCACTCGTAGTGTCTTCGCCACTTCCCGTACATCCCGCTAAGACAGTTGCTGTCATGGCACCAATCGTGACTGTACTAATGAACGCCTTTTTCATTTCATCCCATCTTTTTTTAATAGTTTTTAAGTAAGCGCTTTCAATTTAATCGTTTAATTCGAAATCGCTTTCGGAACTGCCGTAAAAATAATTTCGGAATCGCTCTCGCGTTTTCTCCCTGACAACCAGCGAGAGCGATTCCGAAATTGGTGCACGTCACTCAGGTGCAGGACCTGTCGAATGACGAACGATCAACTCGACGGGGATGACGTCTTGTGTCGTGATCCGCTGTTTATCGACAATTTGTTCGATCAAGACTGAAGCCGCATGCTGACCAATCGTTTCCGTATCTTGCCGGACGGTCGTCAGCTTCGGTGTGATGTACTTCGCCATCTCGATATCATCGTAGCCTACGAGTGAGATATCTGTTGGAATCTGTAAGCCAGCTTCATGAATCGCTTCAATAGCGCCGATTGCCATTTGGTCCCCTGCCGCAAAGACAGCAGTCGGTCGATCTGGTAGCGCTAGCAACTCTTGCATCGCCCGTTTTCCTTCTTCTCCGGAAAACAACCCACCGTTTGCAATATAGCCGTCCGGAATCGGCAGACCGAACTGGGTCATTGCTTGTTTATAACCTTCAATCCTTGCTGCACCAGCATCCGTCGTCGTGTCGCCAGCGATATGCGCAATCCGGCGATGACCTAATTCATATAGATGCTCGACGGCTAGTCGCCCACCCGTAATATTGTCGGAATAGACGACGCTACAATCCGGACTGTACATATCAACGACAACGATCGGAATCGTACTTTGAATCAATTCTTGAACGTGCAGATCCAACTGGTCCGAACAGATGACGACAATGCCATCAACCGCTCGGTGCCGAAAGTGCTCCAAGTAACTCATGTCCCGATTACGTAAATTTCGTGATGCAAAAATCAGATCGTAACCTTGCTGCTCTGTTGCTTTCCGGAAGCTTTCAATGATCGCATTAAAGAACGGATGCATCATGCCGACACCATGTGCTTCTGAAAACATGACACCAATCGTCCATGAACGTTTTGTCGAGAGCGATTGAGCATGTGCATTCGGCAAGTATCCCATCTCAGCTGCTGCCTGGACGATCTTCGCTTTCGTCTTTTCACTGACATCTGAATAATTATTTAAGGCTTTCGAGACCGTCGTGATCGAAAAACCGGTCATCTTCGCTAAATCATAAATTGTTCCCATACTACTCACTCCATTTCACCGAAAGCGCTTTCGATAAATTTAGTATACGAAGTCTTTCTGGAAGTTGCAACCTATTTTTATAAAAATCAGATAAATTGAAACTGTCATCATTTATACTAAATAAATCAGCAACCCACTCTTTTTATACGAACAAATGTTTGGTATACTGAAAGAAACACATTCTTCCTTTTGAAAGGAGCTTTCCCATGCCGATTAATCCGTATCTTGTCTTTAATGGAAATACCCGTGAAGCGTTGACGTTCTACACGGAGGTGTTCCAGGAAGAAATGCCAGAAATCATGGAGTTCGGACCAGGTCCTGGACCGGATGGTCAACCGTATCCACCGGAGCACCAGACACTGATTTTGCATGCGCAGCTCATCGTTCATGGCACACGTCTCATGTTCTCAGACGCGATGCCACAAAACCCTGTGACGTTCGGACAAAACATTACGCTAGCCCTTCACTTAGCCGATGTGGAGCTATTGCACGAAACGTTCGCGCGGCTCGCTGAAGGCGGCAAGATCATCATGCCGATTCAAAAGACGTTTTGGAGTGAAGCCTACGGTATTGTCGAAGATGCGTTTGGCGTACAATGGCAGGTTAATCATGAAACGAGTATGGGCTAATAAATAAGTGTAGCGCATCATACATGGAAGGGATGGGTTCCTATTGAATCACCAAGAGCTGTATACGATCTTTCCCCAGCTCGTCTTATATCCGAACTTATTTTATCACAATGCGAACGGAATCCGCTTTGAGCTAGGCGATTCAACATTGCTCAAAAACGTTGGTCTAGATGATCCGAATTATCTAGAGTCCGCCTATCGAAAAGCCCTAACCTTATTCGAAGCCATCCATGCTCCATCTGATCTTATCACATGGATCGTGCAGGTCAGTCCCTACAAAAGAACAAGCGGTTGGAAACCGGTCGTGCATAGTGGATTTGTGAAGTACTTGAAGTCCCCTTCTTTACGCTATCGCCTGCGGTGCGATCGTACACCGCAATATGTGGAAGAGCATCCCTATGCTACATACACATTGTCTTTGACCTGTACGCGGCAAGAGATTCATTATCCAGCTTTAATCCGTGATATTTGCAGTCACGATGTCACGGATCGTCCTTCTTTTATCCATCGTACCTTTTTCTTTAATCCGAGACGAAAGAGTCTGTTTCACATCTATGATGACCGAGGCTGTGACCTGATCGGCGAAACACCTGACGCTATCCGTGATCTCTACGATGATTATAAGCATTGGATATTGAACCATGATAAAAACACTATTGATCAGACATTCTCACTATAAAGAGGCGATTCTAAGACAAAGAATCGCCTCTTTATTAGCTCTCGCTTAAAGAAGTCGAACGCACAGTCGACTGAATCAACTGCTTCACCCAAGCTTGTCTTGCTTTTACTGAAAACTCTTCATTTCCAAATACTTCTACTCTAAAGGGAAGCGTTTTTAACAACTGATGTTCCAATGCTTTTCGTTCCCTTAAGATTGCAATCGTCCCTTCCACTCCTAATAATGAGTGATTCACACCATATGCTTGCTCCGTGTAATAGGATACAAATCCGTCCGCCCATTCTGTCGGACGCTCTTTTAGTGCTTTACGGAAGCTTCGTTCTACATCCGGTTGATCAACATAGACGAGAACTGGTTGTAGAGGCGCGATGATCGTCGCTAAGCGTTCAATATATGCTCGCAACGTCTCTTCCGGTAAATCGTATTTGATGAGCCCCATCGTCAACGGATTTTGCAAGAAACAGCACTCAAAAACATATGTTGTATCCGTCGTTAACGCTTGAGCAACGAACGCTTCCCACTTCTTTAGTATCAGTGATTGATGTAACTCGAACGGTAGTTCATAGATATCACGTGCTTGCAAAAATGAAAGCGCAGCTTCAGGAACATTCTGTTTTGACTGCCACTTACGATATGATACAAGCACATAATCATTGAACACCTCAGCAAATCGTAAGACATCGAGTGAAGCGTACTTACTTTGAAAATCCGTCCATTCATCCATCGTTAAGTAAGCGACACTCTCATAATCCGCAGGATGGTTGAGGTCTCCTTCGATATGAAGACGCGTATTGATTTGTTCCTTTTGCAATAGACGAGTTAATGCTTCAGCTGTCGTTGTTTTGCCTGAGCCTGGGAGTCCTTCAACTAAAAATAAGCTTGTCACCATTCTTTGTCCTCCTAAAAAAGCATGTTAAAAATTCATATGCTATATACATTACAATTTATAGTATTATTTAATTATGTAAATTACATTATATTACAGGTTAGCCGAATCATTTATCATTACCTTGAGAGGATTTCATACAGTGAAAAATCTTTATTTCGAGAAACGTAAATTTACTTATAGTGACGTAATCAATACGCAGTCGGATTTTATAGACGATTATCCAATCGTTTACCTATTGTACAGTTCAACTAAAGAACAAGCATACGTAGGGCAAACGGTTCAAAAAAATCAAAGATTAAAATCCCATTTAAAAGATTCTCGACGTAAACAACTTGATCAAACAATTTTAATTGGACACGAGCAGTTTAACCAATCGGCCACTTATAACATAGAGTCTAATTTGATCAACTTTCTGATTGCTGACGGTCATTATAAGTTGCAGAACGTCAGTCAAACAGCCTCTCGTTATACTCATAATTATTATCAAAAGTCCTTTTTTAATGAAACGGTCTTCGAAAATATTTGGCAACGATTGCGTGAAGAAAGCATTGCTAAAGGAACACTTGAATACTTACGCAATAAAGATGTTTATAAACTCTCTCCATATCGTGAATTGTCTGAGCAACAACTCGAAGTAAAACAAGAAATACTAGAATACTGCAAAATAAATATTACACAACCAGGACATCATGTATTTATTGTCGAAGGAGATGCCGGGACAGGTAAAAGTGTTTTGCTTAGTTCTTTATTCAATACAATCCAGGACCTGTCGAAAGATACAAGTTCTGCTCTTTATCAAACAGACAATTACTTACTTGTTAATCATAGTGAAATGCTAAAAACGTATAAATCGATTGCAAGAAGCTTACCGAACCTGAAGAAAAAACAATTCCAAAAACCTACACCATTCATAAACACATTAAGTAATCAAAACATGATGGTAGACATTGTACTAATTGATGAAGCACACCTACTCTTAACAAAAGAAGACACGTATAATAACTTCCATCAAAAAAATCAGCTGAACGAAATCATCACACGTAGTAAAGTCACTATTCTAATTTTTGATCCTAAACAAGTGTTAAAAATCAAGAGCCACTGGGGACGTACTACTCTTCAGGAAATCGTCGGTCCCTTCGCAACGAAAACGTTACGATTATCCAATCAATTTCGGATGCGAGCTAGTCAAGAAACATTACATTGGATCAATCGTTTTGTAGAACGAGAAATCTTACCGTTACCATCAGACTCTAACTATGACTTTCAAATCTTCGAAGACCCCGAAGCATTCAAACAAGCAATTTTTCAAAAAGATCAAAAATATGGGCTTTCAAGAATGGTATCAACCTTTGATTATCTTCATAAAAAAGATGGTGCTGACTATTACGTAGACGAGGATGGCATCAACCTTCCCTGGAATCGTAGTTACTCAAATATAACGTGGGCAGAACAACCCGAAACAATAAACGAAGTTGGATCAATTTATACAATTCAAGGATTTGATTTAAATTACGTAGGTGTTGTGCTTGGTCCTTCCATTCAATATGACGAAGAGACTCAGCAGCTAATCATTGATCCTACACAGTATAAGGATAAAGGCGCCTTTGTTTCGCGCCAGGACTTAAGTAAAACAGAAAATGAACAAGCCAAAGAAGATATTATTTTAAATTCATTAAACGTTTTGATGAAGCGAGGCGTAAAAGGACTTTATCTTTATGCTACGAATCTGCAATTGCGAAAACGTCTATTACAGCTAAAGGAGAATGACTCATGAATGAAATTGAATCTTTAATAAAAAAAGTCGATGAGTTTCGGGATGAACGGAACTGGAGACAATATCATAACGCTAAAGATTTAGCGATTTCTTTATCTATCGAAGCGTCTGAGTTATTGGAGGCTTTTCAGTGGAAGACAAGTGAAGAAGCTTGGAAAGAGAACAAAGAGAATATTAAAGAAGAGATTGCTGATGTTCTGATTTACGCGTTGACTTTATGTAGTGAATTGAATATCGATGTAGAAAAAATTGTAATAGATAAAATCCGGAAGAATGGGAGAAAATACAAAGTTTAATTTAAATTAGAAGGACAATTTCTGTATAGAAACTTCAGGAATTGTCCTTCTTAGTGATTTACATCACTGCTTATAGTAATCATATAATTCATCAATAGTTAAATCTATCCCACTAGAGTTGAGGCGAGCTTTTCTACTGTCAAATAATCTTTTAATCATATTTTGAATCTCTTCAAGCATCGATACATTAAGTCCAACTCGCATATGTTTCCATGCCAAATGTAATAAGTTTTTTTGAAACAAGTGTGATTTCGTTTTATCTTGGCCTATTTGCTCAGCTAGTTGTGTCGAACGCTTTTCAGATAATGCTATGAATAATCCATCAAGATACGCTAATGCCTCCGTCGGACTATCTTCAATCATTTGATTAATCTCATCGAAATGAAAAATTATTTCGTCTACATGAAGAAGCGTCTGTAACTCTCCCCAAACTTCTACTTCTTTCAATCAATCTCACCCCAATTAGTTTATACATTTATTTTAATAAGTTATATTTAACTTTATCATTATTTGGATAGAATGAACATTCAGTTTCCTTTTTTAGCAAAATATATATTCATTCTATATCGAACAATTTCTAATATCATTTTATAAAAATCATTCGACGCATAATCAACTGTCGAAATAGTTAATTTGTTGTTTTCGAATACGAATGGCCTGCCCATTTTCGGAAACGGCATTTTTTTTAATAATCTCTCAACTTTAGTAGCATCAAACGTTCCTTTTAACTCAGCCGTTTGGGCATCCTTCAATTCCCGATACTTCTCCGCATGCAAATAATCATAAAAGAACGGTGCGACTTCTTCGGCCGTAATCGGCTCCATCCAGCGCTCTTCTCCCCGCTCAAGCATCGCTAGCAAGACGACCATCTTATAACTCCGATTCATGATCGTTTTTTCGACCTGCTCAATCAATTCTCGATTTGCATCGTACGCCTCAATCTCTTCGTCTGATAACTCCTGATACTCTTTCAAGAAACCAACATAAGAGCCCCACTCTTGTTTATAACCTTGTGGAACTGCTGCATATTCTCCGATTTCAACATACGATGGTCGACGACCGAGTTCATATTTGATTTGCTCATATTGTTCAATCAGTCGTAACTTCCGCTGACTTGGTTGCCGTAGTCGATGAATCAATTCCAGTGCCCGCGTATCGAACTCAATCACACAACCGGGCGGTGGCGTAATCGGTTCTGTCTCTCCTCGCTTGAACGACTCTTTCATTGTTCCAAGTAGTTTCAGTTTCGTCTCGACGTTACGATAGTTCCCGATCAAATCGATAATGACGCAGTACGATTTGTCTTGCGCTAAGCGTAGTCCGCGTCCGATTTGTTGCGTATAGATGGCGATGGATTCGGTTGGACGACAGAACAGCAGTGTATCGACTTTCGGAATATCGACACCTTCGTTAAACAGATCAACAGTAAAAAGGACTTCAATCTCGCCTTGCTCGAATGCTTGCATGTACTTTGCACGATTCGTCGTCTGCCCTGTCAGTGCAAATGCCGTCGTTCCTTTATCCCGAAATACCTGTGCCAGATATTCCGCCTGCTTGATCGACGAACAAAAACCGATTGTCTTCGTTTGACGATGTGTCTCCCATGAATGATAGATATTATCTGCGACCTCTCGATCAAGTTGTCGATGCTCGAGCTGCGACGCATCATACGTCCGACCGATTCGTCGAATCTGGGAATAGTCGATCGTGTCGTGAATACCATAATAATGAAACGGCGTCAAAAAGCCTTCAGCAATCGCTGCTGTGAAATGCATCTGGAACGCAACGTTATGGTGACAGATCCCATAGACATCCGCACCGTCCATCCGATCTGGTGTCGCCGTCAGACCAAGCAGGAAACGGGGCGTGAAATGATCGATGACCTTCCGATAACTCGTCGCTGCCGCGTGATGGAACTCGTCGACAATGATGAGATCAAACTGGTCCGTTGCAAAGCGATCCAAGTGACGTTTTTGCGCCAACGTCTGGACGGAAGCGAAGACGATCTCCGTCGTCTCCGTGACGGTCCGGTCACTGCCGATATAAAAGCCGGTCTGCCACGCCGGATTGACTTTTTTAAACGAACGCTCCGCTTGCAGTAACAGTTCTTTTTGATGCGCCAGGAATAGGACTCGTGTAAAGTCTCCCGCAAAGAACGCGCTGAGGTAGGTCTTCCCTAATCCAGTCGCAAGCACTGCCAACGCCCGTGTCCGTCCTTCTTCCATCGTTTCCCGTAACGCGCGGAGCGCTTCTTCCTGCACTCGGTGCGGCAGGATTTCTGGCGCAACGACGACTGTTCCTTCGTCATACTCGACTTCTGGTTCCGCGACATATTGCCGTGCCGCGTACTCTTGACGGTAAGCGTCTAAGACAACTGGGTTCAGTTCTTCTGCCGATTCACTGAGATAAAGATCCATGAAGGCATCAATCGCATCATCAAGGATCTGTGGAGCGACAGCTTGCGGTAGATGAACGTTCCATTCAATACCGGACCGAAGCGCACTGTTCGAGATGTTCGACGAACCGACGATTGATAAGCCAGTCTCTGCGTTTCGAAACAGATACGCTTTCGGATGGAAAGAGCGTCCACCTGACCGATAAAAGCGAACTGACAACCCATCAAGCGCAAGCAACTGCGCCAATGCTTCTGGATCGGTGATATGTAGATAGTCGCCAATCAACAGCCGAATCTCGGCTCCTCGTTGCAAGGCACGACGAAATGCCGGGACGAGCAAGGTGACACCTGACTTCTGAGCAAACGCTGCGACGATATAGACTTCCTCTGCTTGATCAATGGCTTCGACGAGTGAGTCATATAAATGATGCGTCGTCAGCTTCGCTTCCGGGATCAATCCTCGACCTCAATCAGGTAGAGGCGTTCTTCGAATCCACCGCGTTGTTGCTGTTTCTTCGCCCGGACGGCTTCCATTTCCTCAACAGTCACGCCATGTGTCTTCGCTAACGCTTGGATGAGCTCCAGTAAATCAGCTAATTCCTCGACAGCATCTGCGTCTGTCACTGCCTCCTCATATTCAGCGAGTTCTTCATGTAATTTCTTTTTCGCTTCCACTAGGAATTCATTTTCGTCCAACGTGCGGAACGTCGCTTTTTTCCCGTTTTGGTCGATGATGTTTGGAATCGCGTCTCGAACTAATTTATGATAAAGTGGCATATCAATTCACTCCTTTGAAAGGTTGAGGGATATCCGAGTCGAATCACTCGGTGTCGTACATATGTATTTTATAAGAGGAGGTTCTTTTCATGTCTACATTCAAACAGATCGACACAACGAACGCCCCTGCTGCAATCGGTCCTTACTCGCAAGGCTTTATCGCGAACGGAACACTCTATGCTTCTGGTCAAATCCCGATCGATCCGGCAACAGGTGAACTTGTACCAGGCGGAATCACGGAGCAGACGGAACAAGTCATGCGCAACGTCGATGCCATCCTGAAAGAGGCAGGACTGACACCTGACCGCGTCGTCAAGACGACATGCTACTTAACGAGCATGGAACACTTCGCTTCTTTTAATACGATTTATTCCGATTACTTTGCACCGCGCAATCACTTCCCGGCTCGGTCTTGTATCGCTGTTAAGGAACTACCAAAAGGTGCTTTAGTTGAAGTTGAGATCTTAGGACTCGTGTAATCTGATCGCTACGCACTCGTTGCGTAGCGTTTTTTCATATTCAACAAATGAATTTTCAAAATTTTACAATATTTATTTTTTAAGGGAATATTTTGTTTTTTATGATAGAATATTATTAATTCTTACTTATTTTATAATAAATAATTTTGACAACCTAATTTTTAGATCTAAAAACATAAATTAAGGAAGAATTTAATACATAAAAATCTATTGGGATTATGAAAGGACAGAATTTATTGTTATGAAAAAGTTTTTAAAATTGGTATTGGGATTAATCGTTGCAATTGTTATTTTGATTGTTGCAATGGTAGCATGTACATCGTTCTTTGCTAATGAAGTTGATAAAGAATTAAAAAAGGGTGATGAAGTCACTTCTGTCGATTCTAATAAGTCATCTGATGATAAGAAAAAAAGCGAAGCCCCTAAAACTTTTGCCTTTGGTGACACAATTAAAGTTGGAGATGTACAATTAACAATATCAAAAGCACAAAATCAATCTCCTAATCAATATAGTGAAGCTAAAAACAATAACGTTGTCGTTTTTGATGTAACAGCAATCAACAAAGGTGATGATTCTTCATTCATTGATAATACAGAATTTAACTTGTATATCAATGACGAACAAGTAGAATCCTATTATGGCGATGATACAGCAATCAGTGGTGATTTGAATAAAGGGAAGACATTAAAAGGGAAGCTCTTCTACGATGCACCAAAGGGACAGTCGCTCGAATTAATCTACAAGCCTTCTTTCTCATGGAATAACAATGAAGTTGTTTTTAAAGGTAAAAACTAACGCATAAGCGCTCCTGATTTATGGAGCGCTTTTATTGTTTTCAAACTGTTTTTGAATCGCATTCATCACCATTGGTATTTGTACGACCAAATTCAAGATACTTACTCCGATTACTAGTTGATTGACTGTCAATGGATTGAAGTATCCTTCGCCATATCCTTCCCCTACACTGAGTGCGATCGCGTACGAAATTACAAACGAAGCCATGTTGCCGATGACGATGTATTTCGGTTTTCCACTCCGTGCAAGTGAATACGATAGAACACCGAGTCCAAATAAAAATAAGGCATACCCTAGTATCGAACCCTCTTTCCAATCGAGGTAAGGTCCTAGCCACGCAAACGGAATCAGATACAATAGTGCTCGTTTCATAGTTCACCCTCCCCTTCTTCGTCTTCTCGGTTACTCCCGGCATCGTAATAACCGTATAGGAGTTCCCGAATCATCTCCCACCCTGGTGGAAACACATTTGAACATGACACTTTTTCTGTACCGTGTTCTGTCGTCACATGAATTTCCCAGGCTGTTCCGTCCATCATCGTAAGACTTTCAGGATCCGCGCACTCTCGCCATTTCTCGGCATTGAATAAATCTGACCACATGTCGATTAGATAGATGTCCTCTTCCGTCAGGTTTATAAGCAATGGATCCATTTCGTCAAGGAATATTAATTCACGTGGAAACCGTGGAGATAATATTTCTTCCTCATCTTCCGCTCGAACTGTCCGACTTGCACGGTCCCACCAAAACGTCTGTCCTCTTCCCATGCCGGACTCTCGGAAATAAATTCGTTTGACTGCTTGCATCACGCTCATCCTCTAAAATTGATATTTCCATTATAGCCCATTTGTTATTTTTAACCTGTTACATTTTTTACTATGGTTCTGCTGATTTCTGTGACTGTGAAACATTTTCCTCCTTCTATCAGTAAATGTAGTGAAAGGAGATGGTTCACATGCATGTATCCATTCAACAAGCCGGTTATGACATCGGTCAGCCCGTCTTACACGAGATTGCGTTTGCTTTACAGCCCGGATCCATCACCGGTTTGATCGGTACGAACGGTGCAGGAAAAAGTACGACGATTCAAGCGATGTTCGGTACGCTGCCTTGGGTCGAAGGAGAAATCGATTTACCGGTCTCACTCGCCTATATTCCGGAACAGCCAACCTATTATGAATATTTGACGCTCTCCGAGCACCTTGAGCTGGTCGCCTCGCTCCACGAGACAGACCATGCCTATACGGAAAGACTTTTAAAGACATTCGAACTGCATGCTGTCACATGTGACTATGTATCCTCTTTTTCTAAAGGAATGAAGCAAAAGGTGATGCTCGTCTGTGCCTTGATGCAACGCGCGGACTGCCTGATCATCGATGAACCGTTCGTTGGTCTTGACGCGGTCGCGACGATTCGCTTGTTGCATGTACTTGAAGCAGAACGAACGCGTGGCGTGGCGATTCTGCTCGTCACTCATGTCCTTGATTCCGCGGAACGTCTGTGTGACGACTTCGTCTGGATTGATCAGGGACGCATCAAACATCAAGGAACACTCGCTCAAATCGGTGAAGCTTCCGGTCAGCCAGGTGCCCGCTTGTTCGACATCATGGAAGCGATGGTGCTCGAGCATGATTGAAACCTTTTTGAAGCAACGGATCCGTCGACGGCACGCGGAACAGCGTCGCTTCTTTCGAGAAATCTTCGACTGGACGATCTTGCTGTATCTCGTCGTTCCGGTCGGGCTGTTCATCATCTATGAGACGGTTCAAATCTTAAGTGGTCAAGCGGACTGGGTTCAAACGGTTCCGGTCGCTTGGATCTTACTTGGTTGGATGCTGTACGGGTTTCTGCCTGCCTTTTACGCTTGGTTCGAACCGGCGGATCGTCTCTTCTTCAAACCGGTTTCTGGAGCGATCGTCCGAATGAAGCGGTATTCTGTTCGGTATCACTTCGTGCGGATTTTCTTATTAACGGCCGGCTTACATCTACTTTGTTTCCCGCTACATCACATCCGGTTTGACCAATCTAGTATCACCGTACTGCTGACTAGTCTCGCGCTTTCTTTACTCCAACCGTTCTTTAGCTTCTGGACATACCGGCTATCTGGGCAACGGTTCTTGCGGAAATGGAGCGGTCATCTCGTCCTGGCAACCGGACGCATCACCCTGTTACTCCTGCTTTGGCTTCAACCGCACCCTGTCCTCTTCGTTGTCGCACTGGGTGTGTTACTGTTCGGATCTTTTCATGTCCGGCACTGGTCACGGCGTGAGGACGGATTAACGGAGGATATCCTGTTGTCGACGAAACGACAGTCGAGTTTATCAACAACCGTCCTTGAATTGAACGGTGCCTTACCGAAGCCGTCTCACCGAAAGCGTCCGTTCCTTCATCTGCGATTATTCAAGCAGACGCACCAGCAACTTCCACTGATCACGTATCTGCGGGATCCGAGTAAGCGTCGCTTCTTGCTCCAACTGTTCGCTGCGATGAACTACGGTCTTCTCGTCTTACCATGGATTGGACGCGGTCTCGTCATCACCTTCGTCCTATTCGTTCTCTTTCAAGAACGGAAACAACATCACACGTGGTTCCGCAAACAATCATTCTACCAGCATATTTCCAATTGATTGATTTCTGCTATACTTTTTCTAATACATAGTTGGAGGGATGACTTCATGCGTACTCATTTATTCTTATTTGGAGGCGGTCCTCCATTTACACCGAATTTGCGAAAACGGTTTGCTGCATTAACGAATGGTGGTCCGGTCGCGATTCTGTATGTCCCACGTACTGGTAAGGAATGGGTGACCTACGCCTCGATTTATACGGAAGCGTTGCAGGAAGAGGGTATTTCGTCCTTCGTCCATCTACCACTGTCTGACGCGCCAACGGATGAACAGCTCGCGCAACTACAGCAATGTCAAGGGATCATCATCTCCGGTGGCGAGACCGAATTGTATCAGCAATACTTGGTCGCGACACCGATTGGTGACATCATCCAGTCGCATTTCGTAAACGGTGTTCCGGTCGCTGGCTTTTCTGCCGGTGCCCTCGTTTCACCCGAACGTTGTGTGATTCCGGAGATCGACCAACGCGACAATCGACGTCTTCGCTTGCCTGGTCTTGCCCTGCTGAAAGACGCTGTCGTCTGTGTCCATTACGAGACGTGGGGCGAAGCTGCCCACCTGGTGAAATCCTTTACGGAAGAAGGCACGAGCCGTGCCTTCGGACTTGCCGACGCAAGCGGGATCTATCTACGCGATCAGCAGCTGATCGAAACGGAAGGAACCGATCCCGTCGTATTATCGCGGAGTCCCGTCAAATGACAGCAATCGTTCCTGCCGTCAAAGGCATCATCATTCACGAGCAACGTCTTCTGATCGTCCGCCGGGCTGTCGCTGACTTCGGCGGCGGAACTTGGGAATGTCCAGGTGGAAAGATCGACTTCGGTGAACTGCCGCTCGACAGTCTCGTTCGCGAAATGAAAGAAGAGACACAGTTGACGGTTACGCCGGAGCGTCTACTCTATGCCTCGAGCTTCCTAACGCATCCCGATCGGCAAATCATTTTGTTGATGTACGTCTGCTCGACGAACCAGACGAGCGTTCAGTTATCCGCAGAACACGACGCTTATCTCTGGGCGGACGAAGAAATGATCCGTCAGTTGATTGCGCCAAATATTTTGGCTGATTTTGAGCGATATGATGTCTGGTCTCTCCTTAGTTGAACGTAATATACTGCCTTGTCTAACGCTCTCGTCAGACAAGGCAGTATTTTTTTCATTATCGAACAGTTGTCGTGTTTTTAAAGTAATGAACAGGGAATCCCTTAAATATATCTATCGTATACATTATTAAGGGGGAATCTTTCATGGACCGTCAAGCCGAAAAACGAAAAAGTAAGATGCCGTTCTTCATCATTCTTGTCATTGCCATATTTGTCATCGTTGCTGCTGCGTTGATCATTTATGTGACGTCTGAACCAAAAGAAGAGACACAAGCACTTATGACACATCTTGCGACTGTCCTTCCGATTTACGTGAACTAGATTCACAAGACCTTTACACAAGTCGTACAACGCCTTCATACATGTTGAGCTATCTCCTCCCGATAGGAATACGGGAGGAGATATTTTATGCCAAAGAAAAAACGATTACTGGCACAACAATTAAATGGATGGTTGATTCCGATCGTCGCCATCGGACTGATCGTGATCAGTGGTCTAAGCGTTTACGCGTCGTACCAACAATCCGTCGCAGCGACTGAGGAACGGCTGATGCGCGAATTAACGATGTTTGATGCGAACGTCCGGGCAACGTTTCTCGCATATCCGAATGACGCAACAGACCGTACGCGTGCCATTAAACGATTACAACAGCAACAGCGAACCGACTTATCACGTGATGACTACACGACTCGCTTTCAAAGCCTGAACACGAGTGAGGCGTTCCGACCGTTGACACTCGAACCAGCAAAACGGAAACAACTACTACAGCATTTAAAAACAGCTCGTACATATGCCTTTTCAAATCAAGACCAGTTTCTTGTCGCGATGACGATTCCGGAACTCGATGACGTCATCTTGCTGACGACCGATCGCGATAAATTAATCGCTCCTGCTCGAGATTTAGCTTGGACACTCATCTGGGTGAGCGTGATCACACTTGTCAGCATCAGCCTCTTGATCCGCTGGCGAATTCAACGACAACTAGCACCGTTATCGAAACTCGCTCTACAGATTGAAGAAGCCCATGCGAAGCGATCGTATCGTCCGTTAACGCTTAAGACGACGACCTTTGAGTTACAACAGCTCACGTTTCAATACAATCAATTGATGCAACAGATTGGGGATTTGACGGTCGAGATGCAACAAGCCAGTCAGGAACTTGAATCCGTCCAGCCCCACTTTTCCTCGCATTTATCCGCGATGGATGAATCGGTGCATGCCGTCGATGAAGTCGCCGGCTCCTTACTTGCGCAATCGACGCAGATGAATCAGACGATCATCGCCTCCACACGTTTGACTGCCCAAGGACACGATGCGTTAAGCGAAATGCAAACGACACTTCTGAACAGTCAACATGCCGTAACCCGTTTTCAACAGACTGTTCAGATAAATCACACGACACTTGAGACATTACAAGAGGAAAGCCAGTTACTGAAGGAACAATCCGCGACGACAGAGCAGATTTTGCAACAGACCTCACATCTACAGCAGCAGATGGAGACCTCAATTTCCCACATCCAGCGTGTCGCTGAAGAGACGCGCCGCCTATCGCTAAATGCGCTGATCGAGTCAACTCGTGCTGGCGAAGCCGGTCGTGGCTTCACGGTCGTGGCCAAGGAAGTCGAAAGACTAGCGATCGATATCCGGACGAGTACGGACCACATCCGTCAGGTCAATCAGACGTGGACGACAGGGCTCAATCAAGTCGAACAAGCGCTCTCGCAGATGACGGAACGGTTTCTCTCGACGTCACAACAGCTTGAGACGGCAACGGAGCACTTGCAACAGATGCTGACTGAAGCGACGACGATCGAGACGACACTAGGGACCGTTGAACACCAACGCCAGATCGTCGCAGAAGTCCAGTCGAATATGCAACAGCATCTACAATCTGTCCAAAAGTTGATGTCAGAGCTCTCGTCCTACAGCCAAGTACTCGGGGATCAAATGCAACACCACGTCATTCAGCAAACGGAATTGAAGACACATAGCGCGGTACTCGAGTCACGGATCAGTTCGTTGCAACAGACCGTTCGCTCGAGCGAATCGTCGTCTTAACAAAAAGAGCGCCTGCCATTCCTGGCAAGCGCTCTTTCCCTCTGTTCTCAGCCGATATAACGTGCTTCCTTTTTATCGATGATATTGCGAATCCGGTTCTCCGTCACCTGATACTGCCCTGCCAGTTGACGAATCGTCTTTCCTTTTTCATACTGCGTGCGAATCGTTCGAATCTGAAACGGTGACAGCGTCACATGTTGACCTAACAAGAGATCAAACTCGCCCAGCAATTCAGTATACTGCTGATCGATTGAAGGCAGGACATCTAAGTTCGACAACTGATCGTCAGCCCGTTTGCCGTTGCGCCGGACGAGTCGCGCTTCCGTGACGTCAGCCGTCAGAAAAGCTTGTGCAACGAGTAGACCGACCTGCACGCGTTCTCCTCGACCACGTTGATAGAGCGTCACTTTGCGATACCCTTCCCGATTGATTCGCGGACGGAGCAAGACACCTTTTCGTCGTTGCTGGACACCGCGACATGTCACGATCGTCCGGTCGAGCGACCTGACGCGACCAAGCGATGAGACTTCATATATACCTACATAGCCGATGACGGCCTTCCATTGCTCTTGCATAGTTGTCCTCCTTCAGACAAGGACACGACGGGACTTCATACCTGAATTATATCAAATTACGAACAAGCGTTCTAGTGATGTCACTCATCGGAATGTGCTATTCTTAGCAGAAAAAGGAAATGAGGTTCGTCCATGAAATTTGTCTTGTTACTTGGTCCCCAAGCGGTCGGAAAGATGACGATTGGTCAGGAAATCGAACGGTTGACGGAGATGAAAGTCTTCCATAACCACCAGACGATCGACTTGTTATTGCCTTATTTTGATTTCTCTGAACCCGCCCATCACCGCTTAAAAGATACGATTCGGCGCGAGATGTTCAAGGAAATGGCGAACAGTTCGCTTGAAGGTGTCCTGTTTACATTCCTCTGTTTATTCGGCGTCGAAGGTGGTGGTCTCGAGTTCATCGAAGAAACGGTTGAGTTGTTCGAACAAGCAGGTGCTGACGTCTATATCGTTGAACTGGATGCGCCGGTCGCGACCCGTCTGCACCGGAACACGACCGAAAACCGATTGACGCACAAAGTGACGAAGCGCGACCTCGCTGCTTCTGAACAAGACTTACGCGAGACGGCAGACGGATACCGGACACGCTCGCTGCCAGGCGAATTGCCGGACGTCAATTATCTCTTTCTTGATACGGAACAGTTAAGTGCGCGTGAAAGCGCTGAAGCGATTTGCGACCATTTCAACTGGTCGCAAACAACGGTCTAATCACAAATAAGCCCCGTCTGCTGAGCAGGACGGGGCTTTAATGATGAAGTTCACGTGCATATCGATTCGCCTGCAACTGAAATCCGTTGCGACGCCAGACCGTCTCACTGCCCGCTTCACTATAAACACGCGTCAATAATAATGTCCGCGCGAGATATGACAAAATCGACGTCAAGGCTTCCGTGATGTACCCGTGCTGATCGCCTTCATCATTTGACGTATATCGCAGGCTTCCGATTGAATCATCCCATGTAAAAATAATCGTTCCGACGATCGTTTTCTCACGTAACGCATGCAGCGTCCACTTACAACCCGATTCTTCATCCGTTGCTTCGACAAATAATCGTGACGTTTTAAAATCCGGATGCCGTCCTTGCATTCAGCTCTCCTCCTCGACCTCAAACGTTGCTGTCGCGTAAGCCTCTCCGTTAATCAAAATCGTCAATGTGTGTGTACCAGGATAATGGACACGCGTCGTCATGTTCCGAAACGATTGGCGTCGTTCGACTTGTAAGACACCTTTAACTTCTCGCTCCCGCAGTTGAAACACCTTCCGACTCGTTCTGCGTTGTTTGACGTAATCGATCGCGTACTCCAAGCGTAAACGTTGTGGAACAGAACTCGTCACGGTGAACGAGAAGTCGAGCTCTTTGCCAATCGTAACCGGCGAGACGACTAAATTTGTAATCTCGACCTCCCCTTGCGTAACGTGTCCGAACAACTGTAAGACTTCTGGATTTCCGCGTTTGAGTAACATCCGGGAAGCATGACGTAAAATCCAGTCCGTATTCGGATCTGTTCTTAAGTGACGTTCGATCCGCTCAATCAGATATTCCGGATGCGTCTTTGAAATATCGTTCAAGTGATTAGCGACACTTTTTCGGACGTAGAGTGACGGATCCTGTAGTAACGCGTCAAGAATTGGTAATGACGGTCGCGGATCAGCAATCAGACTCGGAATCGCTTGTCCCCATGGCAGACGCGGTCGTGTCCCTTCCGACGCTAAGCGCCGAACATGTTCATCGTCTGATGTTGCCCACATGAGTGCTTGCTCGAAATAACGCTCTTGATCAGCGAGTAGAAAACGCCGGACAGCGAACTCAGACGTCGAATACGGTGTCAATTTAGCGAGCGTTGCTAACGCAAGTGTCCAGTCAGTGAGTGTTGCTGTCCGCTCGACATACTCGGGAAAAACGATCCCTGGTAACCCAGTAAACTGTGGTGCGAGTCGTTCCAGCTCCCCAATCGAGTCCGGAAACGGTGGCAGGACGGATTCTAGTGTCTCCGCAACACGACGGACGCGTTGTTTAAACGCAAGCTCTTCCCAGTTCTCCCGTTCGACTCGTCTGCGAAAATCTGATACATCGACCGCTTCTCCTAAGCCATCGAGCCAACTCGGTGAAAACACATCTTTAATCAAACTCATCCTACATCCAGTCCTCTCTTTGTACGCTCCAGTTTGAGCAATGTTTCCTTGCGTGCAAGTCCCCCGGCGTATCCACCTAAATCCCCATTCGTTCGAATGACCCGATGACATGGAATGATGATTGCCAGTTGATTTGCTCCGTTGGCTCGTGCGACAGCGCGAACAGCGGTTGGTTGACCAATTCGGATGGCCAGTTCCTGATACGAGATCGTCTCGCCACTCGGAATCCGTTCAAGTTCTTCCCAGACGCGGCGTTGAAAGGGCGTTCCGTACCGCATCAGTGGCGTCTGAAACAAGACCGGTTCTCCTTTGAAGTAACGACGGAGCTCCCCTTCAATCTGTCCAAAGATGGGTGACTCACCGGGAACGATGACGGCATGTGCTTTTCGACGCAATTGTTCAATTTCCCGTTCAAGTCCCCGTCGATCGACGAATTCAAGAAGATGTAAGTGTTGTTCATCCGCAATCGCAAGCATCGAACCGAGTGGTGTATCAAGCCATTTTGCGCGAAAGACCTGTCCGTCAAAACGTGACGGTGCTTCCCCGAGCATCCGTGCTGACGCTTCACGAAAACCGCTGCTTGATTCATAGCCTCCTACTAATTGCCCTTCGATGACCGGCTTCCCAGTCCGAATCTCTTTCATCGCTAACCCCATCCGCCGTGCCCGAGCATAGGCAACGAACGTCATCCCGAATCGTTTCTTGAACTGGCGCCGTGCTGTTGATTCGTCCAAACCAAGTGCTCGGAAATCAGCTTCTTTGAACCGTTTATCTGGTTCCGCCTCGACTGCTTCGATCAAGCGTTGAATCGTACCGTGATCGCCTGGATAAGCGAGCGGATGACACCGTCTGCACGGTCGATAAGAGGCAAGCAATGCCTCTTGCGCCGTCTCGAAAAACTCACAGTTCTCCGCTTTCGGTTTTCGCGCTGGACACGTCGGGCGGCAAAAAATACCGGTCGTCTTGACCCCGACGAAAAACGTTCCTTCGTACGTCGCGTCACGTCGAACAAGTGCCTCATAATACATATGATGTTCCATCGCTTTCCCCTCCTTTGTCTTTAGTATAACGGCTTGTCCGGTTACGATGTCGCCGAAAATCAGGCATTGATCTGTTTAAGATTCACTTAAGAATTCTCTACCTGTTTTCGAAAGGGACGACGTGCATACTACATGCTATACTCAACGGAAAGTAGGGTTTTCATGTTTGATTTTTTTAAAAGAAACACTTCACGGAATCGGTGATCTTCGGATTTCAATCAAAGAAGGAGCACAAAGCATCCAACTGATTTGCTCGAATGCGATTGCTAACACCTATACACCAGAAGAATTAAACGAATGGTTGACGCCGTTCGGAACGTCTGACGCATCGCGTTCTTCCGGCGGTTCCGGTATCGGTCTGTCGATTGTTCAACAAATCATGGCGCGCCATCACGGAAGTGTCCAGCTCACTTCACCAGACAACCACTTTTCCGTCACGTGTCGTTTTCCGCGTCATTCGTAAGTCAGCATCCGATGCTCTCGTCGGGTGCTTTTTTGGGCTAGGTTGTTACTTCTTAGACACTTCTTTGAAATTGGAATTCGATACACTAAAGACTGTTAGAAATTAGTTGTCGTTTTAAAGGAGTTGTTCGTGTCTTATGAAATCCTCGTCTCGTTCGATTACATATATGCCAGGGCTTGATGGTCTGCGTGCCTTCGCTGTTCTATCTGTCATTCTCTACCATCTGTCTGTTTCATTCTTCTCCGGTGGTTTCCTCGGTGTTGATCTCTTTTTCGTCTTATCCGGTTACCTGATTACTGGTCTTTTGTTACGCGAGTGGCAGACGACCGGACGCCTCGACTTGAAACGGTTTTGGATTCATCGTTTCCGTCGTTTGTTCCCAGCCCTATTCATCATGCTGTTACTCGTTCTCGGATATGTAACCGTCTTTGAACGCGAACTATTGCATACAGTTCGTCAAGATAGTGCCTTTGCGCTTATTTACGGAACGAACTGGTGGTATATCTTCCATGACGTCTCGTATTTCGAGTCGTTCGGGAAACCGTCACCGATCCAAAACCTTTGGTCGCTCGCGATCGAAGAACAGTTCTACCTGCTATTCCCGATCCTACTTTGGTTCGGTATGAAAAATCGTCGCCTGTTCCTTCAATTGATTGGTGTCGCGATCGGCGCATCCGTGCTCGCGATGGCGATTCAATTCACACCGGGTGAGGATCCGAGTCGTGTCTACTACGGTACCGATACACGATTATTCGCCTTATTGATCGGGAGCTTGCTCGCGTTCGCGTGGCAACCGACCCGCTTTAAGATTGATATCCCAAAACGTGGTGTTCGATTGTTGAATCAAACAGGTGCTGTCACGTTGCTACTCTTACTTTTACTGATGGTTGTCACGAGTGAGTTCGGAAGCTTTTTATACCGCGGTGGCTTTTTCATCGTTTCGCTCCTTGCCGCCCTGTTGATTGCTACGATCGCCCATCCGGCGTCGATTTGGAGTCGTTGGTTTGCGCGTCCATCACTTATTGCGATCGGCAAACGGTCGTACGGCTTATATCTATGGCATTTTCCCGTCATCACGTTGCTGACACCGGTCGAGCAAATTGGAACATTCTCGGTACTACGGACTATATTGATCATAGTTATTCTTGTTGCGTTAACAGAAGTCTCGTATCGCCTCATCGAGCGTCCGATTCGTCAACACGGACTGTCTGGTTACTTGAAGCGTTTATCGCTACATCCGCAACAGTTACGTCAGTTCTCAACGGTACAGTGGGCGAGTGTTGCCGTGTTGACGATCCTTATCGTCAGCTTCATTGGTAACTTATCGATTCTTGCTGTTTCCGATACACCGAAGCCAAAACCCGCCTTCCATAAGATAGCGGCGCCAAAAGAAAAACCGAAACCGGTCCTCAAACCGACGACACCGAAAGCAAAACCTGATCAACGAAAAATTTGTCGACCGACGCTTGCGATCGGTGACTCCGTCCTGCTCGGTGTCGAAGATTATCTCGGCAGTACACTCAAACAACTGACGATTGATGCGAAACTCGGTCGACAGCTACGAGAAGCGATTCCGCTAAGTGAGCAGTATGCGTCGTATAATCAACATGGACGCCAAGTCATCCTTCATCTTGGGACAAACGGCAGCTTCCGCAAAGATCAGTTGAATAGCTTACTCGACCAATTTGCAAATGCCGATCACATCTATCTGGTCACTGCACGCGTCCCACGCCCGTGGGAAGCGGAAGTCAATCAGATGTTACGCGAGGCCTCGAAACGAAAACGGGTCGAGCTGATCGACTGGCATGCCGTTGCCGTCAAGCATCCATCATACTTCGAAGCGGATGGTGTTCATTTGAATATTAAGGGCGCCCGGGCCTATTCGAAGATTCTTGCGAAGGCCACGAATTGCGCCGTTTCGACAAAATAAAACCACGACAAACAAGGTAACGGATAGTTCCGCTACCTTGTTTTTTCGTGTTCACCCTGTCGCAAGTAGTTCAAGGTAGATCAGACTGACACTAAGAAGGCTCAGCAAGACACCCAATGCATGTCGTCTGAATCCGAGTAAGAGCAGTGGTAAGGTGGCGATCCCCATCATCAAGACCCCCCCGTCCCCTGCTGGACCACTGACCGGTAGTTGACCTAACGTCGGTTGTGCCAAACGATTGAGTGATGCACTTGCCATGAACAGAAGTATTAAAATAATACTCTCCATCCGGAGTAACGGACGCGGATCGTATGTCAAGTCGAAACGTAACCGACGCCGGACGAGCGTGCCATTACAAAAGGCGTAGAACAAAAGCGGCAACAACAAAAGATGCTTCAGCAACATGGCTTGACCGTATGGCACGCCCCATAGATTCGGATAACGTTCAAGCGGAATCGCCAGTTGCATCAGCAACAGACCTGACAGAATGACACCGGTAAAAGCAATCCGGGCAAATGGACTAAACCAACTTAAAAAGGCAGACCAATGAGCGGTCGAGCGGGCACCGATGGCTACCCAAAACACGACACCGATCCAAGCTGTCACACATAAAAAGTGACTAAATTGCAGCATCCATCCGAACGCACCGTATTTCGCCGCAGCATGACTCGTTCCTGCAATGCCAATCCATATCGGGATCGTCAAGAGTGCGAGTAGGACGGACAGATATTTTCGCCAGGCAAGTACGATCAATAGGAGTAAGACAGCGAAGTAAACGACAAGAAACATTTGACCGATATGCAAAAGTAACCCCGTTCGTAGAGCCCCCGTCATCGTTTGCGTCGAAAGCAGAAAACGAACGGCACCGATGACCGGGATACTTGTTCCAAGAACAAGCATTCCGAGCCCCGCTACCGCCCATGACGTACCATCCATAAAATCTTCTTATAACCGCATCTTTTATTTTTTAATTCAGAACAGGAGTGGACTTATGAAACGGATTTTTATTGGCGCAGTACTGGCTTCTCTCGTTGTCTCACAAGCAATTGGACCAGTCGAAACAAAAAGTAAATCGAAAAAGAAACCTGTCGTGCAAGTCGATCAAGACAAAAATGGTATTCCGGACGCTTGGCAAAAACAATATCATTTAGGATATGGCAAACACGTCGCAACAAAAGATCACGATCGCGACGGTTTGACGAATGCACAGGAATATCAACTTCGTCTCAACCCAACCAAATCGGATTCCGATCGTGATGGAATCAAGGATGGGAAAGAGGATTCGGACCGCGACTCCCTTACGAATCAACAAGAATACACAGCGCATCTGAATCCATTGAAAAAGGATTCTGATCAAGATGGTATTTACGATGATAAAGAAGACCAAGATCAGGATCGATTAACGACACGCGAAGAGTTCATCGTCGGTACGAAACCACTGACAAAAGATTCAGATCGCGATGGCATCAAAGATAACGAAGAGGACCGCGATCAAGATACACTTTTGAATGAAGACGAATTCGAGCTCGGTTCTGATCCGACAAAAGCAGACAGCGATCATGATGGGACACGGGATGATCAGGAAGACACGGATCAAGACGGCGTTCAAAATAATCAAGAACTCAAACGGATCATGATCCAAGTAACGGATACGAACAAAAAAAGTTCGAGTGGTGCTACAGTAATGAACACCAACGGAAAGAACTCCGTTTTAAAGATGAGATTGGCATCACTGATGTCGCGACGTTAAAAGACCGCCTTCTCGTCACGCCATCGATGACGGAAGAGGAATTATTAACGTTCGTAGCTCAGGCACTTCAATTGCCAAACATTAAAACATTACAAGTCCAAGTCAAGTTCTACAATGGACAAGAGCTTGAATCGGAAGATGAACACGCGGATGACGATGGTGCATCGGATGATTCTGGGGATGAAGGCGATGACGATTCCGATGATCATGGCGATGATCATGGTGGTCACGGTGATGATGATTGATCCTCAATACACAAAGAGAGAACGGAAAATTCTGCTCTCTCTTTTTTCATACTCCTATTAATGATGGTGACCGCTACTTCCACCAGCGGGTTTTGCTCCACCTTGTAAGATTTTTAAATCCTGCGCCGACAGTTTTCCGACGATGAATTGCCGTGTCGGCATGATCATCGCACCTTCACTGCTCGCATGCGCTTTGACATAATACAAGCCGGATTTCGGTAATGTCTTCGCAATCGTGTAGACACCCGGCTTCGTCTCTTCTGCCGGTTCCATACTATAGCGGACTGTTCCGTCTGCTTTCCAGATTTCGAAGTGGACATAGTCGACTTTTTGAGCCGGTTTCGCTTCACGCCAAACCGTCGCTTCGAACGTTTGCTTTTTCTTTGCGTCCGGTTGTACGTCTTTTGGGATATTCATTTTGATCGATAACGGATGAACGACTGCGTACTGCTCCGCCGCATCAGAATCAACGGCGCAGCCGGCAAGACTCGTCATCATGACGAGCAGTCCACCAAGCACGAATGTTTGCATCGATTTACGCATTGAAGAACCTCCTTACACTCGGAATACGACGAATGACGAGGAAATCGAATAACCAGACGACGAGCAACGAGAGTCCGACAAGTGGGAAGACAATTCCCAGCACAACAAGCACAGCGAGGAATCCTTTCAACATGAATGCTTTCGGACCTTTTGGTGCCCCCATCCCCTTACTTGGTTTTCGCTTCAACCACAGATAGAAACCACTGACTGCTACGAGAATGATCCCAAGACAAATCAATAGGCTGATCAATTGGTTGAACCAGCCGAATTCCGTTCCTTTGTGAAGCGTGATTCCGGTCGCGACGATCTTCCCGACGACGCCATAATTATCATAGCGATAGTCAGCGAGGACGGCACCGGAATATTGATCGAGATGGATCGTTGCTTCATCCTGTGCCTTTGCGGGATACGCGGACAGGGTGTAGACTCCACTCGGATCACTCGGGATGCTGATTTTAAAGCTTGGGTCCATTCCCTGTTGCTTGCCGATCGCAACGATGTCATCGATCGAAGCCGGAACGGCTCCTTCGACTTTCGACTGAGGGACATCAAGTGTTTCAGCGGCCCACGGGACTTCTGCGATATCTTTCGTTTGAAGCGTTGACGTCGGTGCCTCCCCACCCCAGATGGACGGTGGATAGCCCAGTCCTTGGTTCGTGACGAGTGACTGGAAGTTCGTTCCCCAGAAACCGGACCATGGGAGACCTGTCAGGATGAGGAATAACATTCCTGCTGTAATCCAAAATGCAGGAACCGCGTGAAGATCACGACGGAATAACTTCTTACCTTGACGAAGACGCGGGAATAAAACACCTGACAGTCCCTTTTGCTTGCGTGGGAACCATAAGAATAATCCTGTCACGATCAAGACGATTGCCCAACAGGCAACGAGTTCGACAATCCGGTCACCGGTCGTTCCTGCCATCAGTTCTCCATGAATTTCTTCAATTTTGTTCATGATTCGATCGTCGTCCGATAATGTTCCGATGATTTTCCCGGAGTACGGATTGACGAAGACTGTCGCCGACATCTTAGGTGACGAGATGTTCACTTCACTGGATCGATCGTCCGATTCACCCGGTTGGTATGACGTAACGAGCGCGTCCGGATACTTCGCTTTGACGCGATTGATTTGTTCCGTCGCCGTGATGCGATCCGCTTTTGGTGTAACTTCATAATACGATTGATACAGGACGTTTTCGATTTGCGGCTTAAATAGATAGATCGACCCTGTCACGGCAAGCATGACGAGGAACGGTGCAAAAATGATACCAGCATAAAAGTGCCACCGCCAAATCGTCCGGTAAGCAGAAGAAGTCAGTGCTTTTTTGACCGTCTCTTCCGTCTGCATGAGATTCATATGTATCCTCCTTCGACAGAAAATATGTCCACTCTGTGAACACCTTTTAGTATAAGAGTTTACAATCCAGTTTCAGATAACTACCTGTGACGATAAATTGCCAATCCGGTGTGTAAATCAGGTGTCTTTTAAGAAGTGTTTATCGTCATTTTTTGACAATGATTTCACTTATTTTGCAGGTTACTTCTTATTTCAAAAAACTATCCTTATTCATAAAACCAAACTTTAACCTAAAAAGCGAATCCATTATCGGATTCGCCGTTTTATATGTGATTTACATCGAGGACTCTTCTTCTAACGCTTGCTTTTGACGATGATGATGGACGATTCCGATGACCGCTGCTCCAATGAGGATCAAGATGATTGATCCAATGACACCAGGATTCACCTGGAGCCAGTTCCATAGCTCCGACCACGTCACGGCTTCTCCGATCCGGACTATCAAAAAAGTCCAGAGTCCTGTATACACGCCTGCTGCTAAGAATGTCATTACTAAATAGCGCGGTAACGGATAACCGAGGAGTCCGGCGACATAATGAATCGGGTGTCTGACGCCGGGTAAGAAGAACGATAGTCCGATTGCCCATAATCCCCGTCGTTCAATGATCGTTTCTGCTCGTTCTAAGAAACGTGATTTCATCCAGCGTTTGACGAGCGGAATCTCACGGAAGAACCGAGCAAGTAGATAAAACCACGTAAAGGCGATGAAGAAGATCGGCCAAGCGGTCAGCCAGATGACGACCGGGTACATCCCCTCTCGTAATCGAAGTGCTGCAAAACTCATCATCAAGACATCGTCCGACAATGGGGTGAACATGATTCCGCCAGCCAGGCGGACGAGTGCCATGATATCCATCACGTATCCCTACTTTCTATTTCTCTCTATTTTCAGTATCCCCGATTTTTCTGAAGTTGAGCCCTATCCATTTCTTAAGTTCTTCTTTAGCTGTACTTTTTTGAGCAAAATAAATCGTCATCGATTTCGGAAAGCCTGTTACGTCATATGAATGGATTCAGCCCCTTTTCATAAAAAATCCTTTTCCCACATCGAGAAAAAAGGGTTTCCTCCATCCATTCGAGAAGGGGTGTAGCGTACATCTGAACGCTCATCTGATAGGAGGAATTTCCATGCTACATCGCCGGAAGACCTATACGATTCGTCCCGAACGCCTAGAAGAATTCACTGAGTTTTTCCATACCTATTTGTACCCGCTTCAAGTCAGTCATGGTGCCCGTCTTGTTGGGCGCTGGGTGACGGAGGCAGAAGATGAAGTCATCGCTATCTGGGAATACCGCGACCGTGAACATTACGAACAAGTCGATCGTGATGTCCGCAACAGTGCCTTACGTCGCGAAGCGATGAAGAAGCGCGCGCGCCTCGGCAAAAACCTCTATATCAAATCCTATGAAGATTTCATGACGTCGACTGGTACGTATGCTCCCCCTCGCGCGATCGTCAGCGTGACCGCGTACATCACGAACGATGCCGATGAAGTCTTGCTCGTCCGCAACCTCCACCGGGGTGATACGTATGAGATGCCGGGTGGACAAGTCGAAAATCACGAGTCGATTATTGACGCGATCAAACGGGAAGTTAAAGAAGAGACCGGTGTCGATGTCACGATTGACGGAATTACCGGTATCTATCAAAATGTCTCAAGTCATGTCCTTTGTGTCTGCTTCCGCGGAAAAGCGGTTGGCGGTGAACTTGCGACACAAGAAGGTGAAACGACGGATGTCGGCTTCTTCCCGCTGACACGTGACTCGCTGAGTGAATACATCAAACGGGAGCATTTCCAGTTACGGACGCTTGACGCGATGGATCCGCACTACTTCCCGCATGCCTTATATAAAGTCAGACCGTATGAGTTGATCAGCCGGTATGACGGCAATGCAACATCATCTTCACGATAAAACAAAAAATCCCCTTGCAGATTTTTCGCCGCAAGGGGATTTTTTCGGTTACGTTGTCAATCGAGCAGTGATTCCGGCATCATCGGTAACATAGACAGCATCTGCTTGATCTGTAACGGTATAAGCAGAAGACTTTAATGTCTCGATGGCTGCTTGAAGCGTCGCTTGATCCGGATAACGCAGCGTCCAGTAGACAAGTCCGACCGCATCTTCCGGATTCGTCGGTGCGTTGACTCCCGACCAGACGTTCAGACCGATATGATGATGGTAGCCGCCGGCAGCGACGAACAACGCACGCATCCGCGAAGCGTCAGCCGCAACCTCAAAGCCGAGCGTGTCGACATAAAAGGCCCGCGCCGCTTCGAGTGTCTTGACGTGGAAATGGACATGTCCCATGACCGTATCGCTTGGCATGCCGTACCAGTCTTCTTCTCCCGCTTCGACGAGCATGCTTTGCCAATCGACGGGATCCGTCGTCATCTTGACGTCTCCGTTTGCTTCGTACGTCCAGGTCTCACGTGGACGATCGGCATAAATTTCGATCCCATTCCCGTCTGGATCCGACAGATAAAACGCTTCACTGACGAGATGGTCACCTTGACCAATCTCGATTCCTTGTTCGATCAAATTCCGGATAACGAAGCCGAGTTCTTTTCGGTTCGGTAGCAAAATCGCAAAATGGTATAACCCGGCGACCGAGTTCGGTGGGAAACGGCGGGCATTCGGGTGGACTTCAAGTTCAACGAGTGGTGTATCTTGTGCACCAAGCACCGTCAACTGATCGGTTTGCGTCAGCACGCGTAATCCGAGTGACGTTGTATAAAATGAAATCGAACGATCGAGGTCCGTGATTCGCAAGCGAACGGGACCGAGTGTGATTTGTGGATGAATCGACATGGTGTTTCCTCCTTCAATGAAATAGCTCGTACCCCTATTATTACGCGGAAGCGATCGAAGCGGAAGTAGGCACGAATAAGTGGTATAGTATCCTAAACGATACCATGAAGGAGGAAGACTGATGGAAGAGACACCAAGCTGTCGGGTCGAAACAGCGCTCGAAATCTTGACCGGAAAATGGAAGCCGTCGATTTTACTCGTCTTAATCACACACGGAACGCTTCGCTTCAGTGAATTGAAACGACAATTGCCGAACATTACGCAAAAGATGCTGACGGCTCAACTGCGTGAACTCGAACTGAACGATATCGTCCATCGCGAGATTTATCAAGAAGTCCCACCCCGCGTCGAATACTCACTGACGGATTATGGTCGGACACTCATTCCAGTTCTTGACGCCATCAATGCATGGGGGGAACAACATGTCCTTCATCTTGAACAGAAAGAAAAACTCGCTTCCGCTTCTCAATGAGAAATCCATTTCGATGCGATTTCTTATTTTTCATGGAAAAACCTGTCTATTATCACGTATACTGACGTAATAGACTTCTGTTTTTCGGAAAGGAATGAGTCCTCATGCATCAACTTCATGCGATCGAGCAACTCGTTGCTCGACTCAAACAAGATCCTGCAGTCGAAGCCATCTTCTTGAAAGGATCCTTCGGGCGGGGAGAAGAAGATGTTCATTCAGACATCGATCTGTACTGTCTCGTCTCAGAAGAACGTCAAACAAAATTCTTATCGCGTCGTTTGTCCCACCTTTCTGCCTATCGTTCAATCATCTGGAAAGATGAGATTGATATCATCGCCCCACAAATGATCGTCGTCTATGATGATCTGCTACATATTGATTTGTTTACGGTGACGCTCGATTCGCTGAATCATAAGGATCAATTGCGTGTCTTGTATGATCCACAAGAACAGTTGACGGACTTTACCGATACATGTGACTTAACGCTTTCTGCTCAAGAAGCGACCGATGAAGCAATCGATGCTGTCTGGTTCTTGTTCCAATATAAAAAAGCAGCAGCACGGGGAAATGACTTATGGGCAGTCGAGATGCTCCGTAGCGCCTTGATCAAGTTCGCAAAAGTATTACTCCATCATCATGTTCCTGAACGAGCGCAACTCGGATTAAAGACGATTCCGACGACATTGCCAGACCATCCACGCTTTGCGCTTGAAGCAATCTATGACGTTTTGACACCCGCAACGCACGCTGAAGCGGCTCAACGTTATCTAGCGTGTCTAGAGACTGAACGGAACGCACTCGACCAGACGCTTGCCGCTCATCCGGAGACGCTTGCTTTACTCGATCGATTAACGCCTGAACTCTCGATCCAACAATCAGGACGGTAACAAGAAGGGGCTGACTCAAAAATCAGTTTCCACAAAGATAAGGGTGGCAGAATGATGATCTGCCACCCTTATCTCGTAACAAAAAGAATGACGCGTTTCACGCCACTCCTACAGGAAAAGCGCATTTATGCGCTGTGAGAGACAAACAAGACCCGCTTTCCTGCTTAAATGAAGCAGGAAAACTGGCTTGTGTCTCGCCTGAGGAAAGGGCGTGAAAAGACGCGTCATTCTTTTATTGAGTCTCTTCTATGGTCACTCATTACTGTGTCAATTGAATCTCTTTTGATTGTCCACCTGCCCAGCCAAAGCCAGACGAGACTTCAAGCATCGGATTTTTCACCTGTTTCGGTAATTCGAAGACGATGTTGCCAGTTTTCTTGATATTCGGGTTGATCGTCTCCAATAAGAAGCCCATTCCGTCTTCATTCGCATAAAGATCAAGCTCCGTATCGGCTGAGTATTCCGTATCGCCGACGTTAACTTTAAACATGTTGCTGTCGACGAAGCGCTCTTCCTTATCTCCGTTTAGAATCGTCAGACCGATGACCAAGAATTGTCCTGATGTCTTCTTCTCGCCAAGGACATTCGATAGCGTATCGACCATCTTGACGTCATTGACGACGTACGTCAGTTTACCGACTTTCACCTTATCATTAATCCCGTACGTTTTCTTGACCGGCTTTGCGGCTGCCTTTGCTTTCACTGGTTTTGCTTCTGATTGAACTGCTTCTTGTTGAACTTCTACTTTTTTCTCCGGTGCTGCTTGTTCTTCATCATCCCCTAAATTTCCGAGAATAACTGCTCCGATTACGATGATTCCTGCCCACTTCAATCCTTTTTTCATGTTACTTCCTCCTTTTAATTTGGCTGACTCACGTCTGATAGCTCTAGTATAGGAAGAAGCAACCCTTTAACCTTCACACTTTTTTAACCAGGTTATTTTTTGTTTTAGGTATGAAAAATAGATTGACAGGACACAAAAAAGAACGCTGATTTCAGCGCTCTTTTCTCCTTATTCTCCTTTGACCCGGATGACGATTTTTCCTTTCGCATGCCCTTCTTCGCCATAATCGTGTGCTTCCTTGATCTGGTCGAGATCAAAGATTCGATCGACGACAGGCTGCAATTCGCCTCGCTCGACGGCTTTAGCGATATGTTGCAAACGCTCACCGGTCGGTTGCATGAAGACATAGGCCGAACGGGCATTGTGTTGTTTCGCTTGCTCTTCATCGGGTGGTGTGGAAATCGAAACAAGCATGCCATTTGGTTTCAGCATCTGATAGAGCTCCCCTTGCTTGTCTCCGCCCATCGTATCGAATACAAAATCGACGTCCCGGACACGGTCGGCTGGATTTTCTTGTTTGTAGTCGATGACTTCGTCGGCTCCAAGCGATTTTACCCAGTCGACATTTTTCGTACTTGTTGACGTGATGACGTACAACCCGTTCGCTTTCGCAAGTTGGATCGCAACCGTTCCGACGCCCCCTGATCCGGCACCAATAAAGATCCGATCACCTGGCTTCGCATCCATCACTTCGAACATGACCTGCCACGCTGTATGCGAGACGAGCGGAAGGGACGCTGCTTCTGCGAAACTGAGCGATTCTGGTTTTTTCACAACTAAATGCGCATCAACTGCGACATACTCCGCATAGGTCCCTTGACGAGCGATTTCTGGACGACTGAAGACGGCGTCCCCGACTTGAAGATCCGAGACGTTTTCTCCGACTTCCTGAATCACTCCTGCAACGTCCCAACCGATAACGAGCGGCATTTCGTAGCTCAGCATCTGACGCAAGTACCCCTCTCGTAACTTCCAGTCGACCGGATTTACGCTCGCGGCATAGACTTCAATTAAAACATCATCTGGTCCGATGACCGGCTTTTCCAGTTCTCCGATCTTAAATTGTTCCGATCCACCATACTGTTCAATGTAAGCTGCTTTCATCCGTTGACTCCTCCTTCGATAATCATTCCCTATCTTCTTCCCCGTCCGTTCCACCAACAAACAGTCTGAGGATAGACAACAGCTCCTCACTGATCAATGAGGAGCTGTTTCGTTAACGATTCGTTTGCTGAAGGGTGGACGCCGTCTCGTTCAAGGCATGAATCGCCTGTTGCAGTTCCATGATCTGTCCGACTTGATGACGTGTCAGACCTGATAATGACTCACTTTGCGCGAGCAAGGCATTCATGAACGTGTCGAGTTGACTGGTTGCTGTCGTGATAGCAGTAAGACTACTTGTCATCGTCGCGAACTGAGTCTGCGCCGACTGGATCGAACCAACGACTTCCGTTGTATCCGTCTCAATCGTCTGTAGCGCCAATTGACTCTCTGCCATCCGTTCTTCTTGTTCACGTAGCAGTGTTGTGCTCGCATGAATCGAGTTTCCGGTTTGCGTAACGTCCTGCTCAACACGTTCGATGATCGAATTGATTTCCTTCGACGCTTCTGCCGTCTGTGATGATAGATTACGAATTTCTTGCGCAACGACCGTAAAACCTTTTCCGAACTCGCCCGCACGAGCCGCTTCGATCGACGCGTTAAGACTAAGCAGGTTCGTTTGCGTCGCAATCGCATTAATAGTCGACGTGATAGCGACGATTTCCTGGAAACGCCCAGCAAGCTGTCCGAACGACGTGACCGACTCATCCATGCTCGTCGTTAATTGGTGCAGGGATTGTCCAGCAAGACCGATCGTCTGTCTGCTTTGTTCAGCTGTCGTCCGTGATGAGGAGCTTCGCTTGAGGGCACGGTCGACCGATACCGTCACTTCCTCCATCCGATTGACTTGTTGTTCGTTCAATTGACGGATTTCACGAATCGCTTGAACGCTACCTGCTGCTTCACTTGCTAACTGTTGCATCGCTAAATCGACCTGACTGAACGAATCCTTCGCCGCGTCGACCGTTTCACTCATTTCTTCTGTGAACGTCGTCACTTCCGTTGCGGTTGCTGCCGTTTGTTTCAGGGCAATTTGTGATGTTGTTGCGTATGCTTCCGACCGTTCTTGTTCTTTTCGGACGGTTAGCATGATGTTCCGTCCAAAAACAGCAACGAAGACAGCCGCTGAGAAAATCATCAAGTAAATGACGTACGCGACGATCAAATCGAACGTATTCGTAAAGACAATCGTTCCAAGCACTGTGAATACTGCCATTTCAACCAATCCAAGGATTCCGGCGAGAATGACCAGACGCGGAATCAAATAGACGATTGAAATCGTCAAATAAAGGTAAGCAATCGTCCAGATACTTGGGGACGGTAATGTCGTCAAAACCAAGGCGAGGACGAGATACGTTAATGTCACTTGAACATATTTCCCGCTCGGACGATGTCCGAGGAGGCGGTTGCCGACAAGCAACGCGACCGTCAAGATCAGACCACCGACTAAAAATTGATAAAACACACTGATCGGAACGTAATTCATTTGGGCAAATAAGAAAATCAATGGGTGCGCAATCGTAATCAACGTTGCAATCAGGCGGGACAAAATCTTTGTACTTTGTTGCTCGAGGGCAGATACCATCTTGTTCAAACTCCTTCATCATAGTAAACTCATACAATTGTTCATCGGCAGAATGAATTCAATCGTTAAGTTCCTCGGATGACTTTTTTTCTTGACGCTTTCTTGAGAGCGGGAGTACGTTTAACGTAGACTTTTTTTTAGAAAAGAGGATTCCTATGCTCTATGTACTCGTAGGTCTCGCAGGTATTCTCGGTGCCTTTGCACGTTATGGACTCGGACTGCTGATTGGCGACTTTACAGTCGGTCCTTTCCCGTGGCCCACGCTTGCGATCAACTTGATCGGTAGCTTTCTGCTCGGCTATGCGACACATTTTTTATTTCGAACGAAACTCTTGCATCAATATGTGATCACTGCCATCGGAACAGGCTTCATCGGCTCATTTACGACGTTTTCGACATTTAGCGTCGAGACCGTGACGTTACTCAACGAACGTCATCTAGCGGATGCGCTTCTCTACGTGCTCGTCAGCTTATTTGGTGGTCTGTTCCTGTCTTATCTCGGTTACGCTCTTGGGACAAGACGACTGCGTTACGTGACGAAAGGACGTGACTGAATGACATTACTCGCCCTCGCCATCGGTGCTTTTTGTGGTGCTATCAGTCGCTTTGCTGTCAGTCAATGGATGAAGACGTTTTGGAAACATGAATTTCCACTAGCGACGTTCCTGATTAACGTAATCGGTTCGTTTTTGCTTGGTCTCGTCATCGGTGCGCATCTGGATACGACATGGACGTTACTCTTAGGTACCGGTTTCCTTGGATCATTTACAACGTTCTCAACGTTCAAAATCGAGACGTTGCAGTTATTTCAGGACGGAAATCGTAAAGTACTTACCCTCTATCTCATCTCAAGCTACGGTTTCGGAATTCTTGCAGCTTTCCTTGGAATCACACTTACAGCTTGAACAAAACAAGAGGCGACGGAAAATCCGTCGCCTCTTGTCGTATCCGTTTTAATTTAATCATTCATCCAGAATAGACCAACCGTCTCTGCTCCGGCATGCGTCCCGATTGCTGGTCCGAACGTGCCCTCGAGAATCGTCAAATCCGGGAACTTCGCTGCGACTTGCTGCCGCAGTTCCGCTGCCATTTCCGGTGCCATCGTCGTCGCGACATAAATCCGGTTCTTATAGAACGTGTGCTGACGCATCGATTCATCGATTTGTTTAACCATTTCGATGTAAGCTTTCTTTAAAGAACGTGCTTTTTTGAATGGTACGATTTTTCCTGCTTCATCCGTCGTGATGATCGGTTTGATGCTGAGTAGGTTCGCAAGGAACAAGTCACCGGATGAGACACGTCCACCCCGGCGCATCGTTTCCATATTACCGACGATCATATAGAAATGGGTCTTTTTCGTCAACGCTTGTAAGGCTGCGACGATTTCCTCGACGGATTTCCCCTGTGCCGCGAGCTCCATCCCGTAACGAATGAACTCTTGTTGGTTCTCAAACGCTGTATGCGAGTCGATGATATGAACCGGGAAACTGGCTGCTTCCGCTGCTGATGCTGAACTTTGGACGGTACTTGAGAGCCCATTCGTACAGTGCACTGCAATGGCACAGTCATAGCCTTCTTCTTTCAGACGTTCATATGTTCCAACGAACTCCCCAAAGATCGGTTGTGAAGTTTTTGCAATCAGCTTTTTGTCCGCATCCAGGGCACGAAACAGACGCTCGACCGTAATGGCATTCTCTTGATACGCCGTATCACCAAGTAAAATTTGAATCGGCACGACATTGACGCCGATCGCTTCCGCCTCTTCCTTCGTGAAATAGGCCATACTATCAGTCACCCATGCAATTTTAGTCATTTTCCTTAGCCTCCGTTAGATTCTTCTTGCTCTATCCTACCATATACAGGAGTGGAAATCGCAAGATACCTCATGACATCATCTGAAAATGAAACGATGTACGCTTATGATAGTGCTCACCGGCACGCAAGACGACGGAAGGGAAATCTGGTTGATTGATCGCATCCGGCAGCCCTTGTGTCTCAAAACAGATGCCCAGGTACGGCGTTGCCCGTCTTCCACAAATCGTGAACTCGCCTGACAAGTGATTGGCCGTGTAGACGACGACCCCCGGTTGGTCGGTTACGACCCGTAACCGCCGCCCGCTGATTGGTTCGTCAAGAACGATTTCCCCACCTTCTCTAAGCAGGAAGGGATGATCCACCCCGCTACCCGCTTGACGAAGTTGTTCGTCTGGTGCGTGTGTGACTTCATGTAGAAAACGGGCATCGAGAAAATCAAAAACGGTGTCTGTTACCGGGAGAATGTCACCGGTCGGTACGGCATCTTTCGTCAACGGAATATAAAAAGGGGCGTCCATTCGCAGGACGTGCTGTTCGATTGTCGTCTTCGCCTCACCCGTCAAATTGAAGTACGTATGATTCGTCGGACTGAACGGTGTCGAGGCCGTCGTCTCCGCTTCATAATGAACATGCAGGACGTTCTCGTCTGTCCATTCGAAGGTCAACTCAAACGATAAGTGACCTGGGTAGCCGTTCTCTCCATTCGGACTATCTAATCGTAGGACAAGTCGGTCATCGTTGATTTCGTGCGTGAACATCCGGTTCGCCCAATTCTCGCTTCCCCCGTGAAGATGATGCTCGCCTTCATTTTGTTCAAGTACATACGTCATTCCTTCGAGCGCGAACGCTCCGTTCGCGATTCGTCCTCCGACACGTCCGATCGTTGCGCCTAAATGGTGTGGATCATCCTGGTATTCTGACAGGTCATCAAATGCGAGTACGACGTTTTCAATCATCCCTTGCTGATCTGGAACCCGTATCGCAAGAATTTTTGCGCCTCGGTTCAAGATATCGACACTATGTCCATGAACATTCTCTAACGTGAACCGTAACAAGTACTGATCTTCTAGTTGACCCACTTCTGTTGTCGTAATCATCATCTGCTTCCTCCTGTACAATACGTTTTGCTGTTTTCCTATTTACCCTTGAAGCAACACAAAAAAACAACAGTAGCAAAGTGCCACTGTCGTCAAGGCGATGGAAAAGGTAGCCGGACTTCGATTCGTGTTCCTTGATGGATAATGGAATAGACGCGTAGTGACGCAGCCGGACCATATGTCACCTCCAGTGCGCGTCGAATCAAGAACAGATTCGAATCACCTGATTCTTTTTGATCCAGTTGTTGCATCACAGCAAACGGCATTCCTTGCCCATTGTCTGCGACTTCGATGACCCAACCCGTCGTCGACTTAAAGGCGCGGACATCAATCCGGTGATGCCGTCCTGCCTTTACGAACGCGTGACGTAGTGCATTATCGACAAGCTGTGTCACTAGGAACGGGAAAACGAAGTATTCCTCAACGGAAGTCTCGATGTCGAGATCGACCGTGATATCAGCGGATGTCAATTGATTCGGACGGCGGCGTGTACCTTCGAGCGATAGATAAGCTTTTAGCGTCGCTAGTTCCTCACGCAGTGGATGTTCATCGTGCCGCGTCGCTGTCGTCAAAAGTTGAAGCAACGCATTCAGTTGATGTTTTACAGGAGTTCCGGGATCGGCTGTCCGCTGAATTTCTTCGATGATGCCTTTGAGATAACTGACGTGTAACATAGGTTTCATCTTTCTACCGCTTAATCGGAGCAACTGCTCTTCTCGGTGCATGTATAACTCTCGCGCTAATAAACGGACAAGTTGTTCCGTCATTCGCTCGACCGTATCGTCAAATAGATCTTTCGAGAAATAACAGATGACACCCGCCTTTTGACCGTTGATGCGTATTGGATGAAAGCTTAGAATCTGTCCCGTCAGTTCATCTTCCTGTCGGACGGGTTCTTCTGCCTCGATCCATTGTTGTTCCTCACGTCTCGGTTGTTCGCCACAGACAGCAGGTTGCTGTTCCGTCATATCGATGACGACTTCCGTCGCTCCGAGCAAGACGACACGTTGCATTTTCGTCTCCTTTAATAATGTCGCTCCGATTTGTCGGGCGACTTCTGACGTCAACCCCTGCTTTCGTAAGGGTTGCAACGCTTGTAATAACCGATCAGAACGCTCCGTTTGTCGGACGAAGAGATCACCTTCGAGTCGAAGTTGCGTTCGTAAAATCATGATAAACAGTATGACACCACATGTGTTCGCAAATAATAGCGGAAACACCGCATGACTGATTAAATCAAGCGCCTGCGTCGTGTCTGGAGCCAGCAACAACGTGATTCCACTTTCAAAGAACAATGCGACTAAGACGATGCCGACTGGTGGAATCAAGGCATAGTCATCCCGTAAGCGCCAACGTTTCCGGTACCATCCACTCACGAGCCCAGCTATCATCGCAATGATCCAACCTGCTTCTGCCCCTAGAGAACCGAGTAAATAGCGGTGCAACCCGACTAGACATCCTGTGATCCCACCGACGATTGGTCCACCGATCAGACCACTCGTCACGATGACTGCTAAACGTGTATCAAGTAATAAAGCATCCTTTTTGACGGATAACCCGAGTAACGGATCGATCGTTGTATCATTCGAAAGCACGATTCCCGCATAGTTCATTAAAATACCAGATGATACGAATGCTAAAAGAAGTGGTACATTCATCCCGCGGTCCATCTTGAATATGTATCGAGAAATGCGCCACTGGGACAATAGAAAGGCTAACAGTGCTAACATACCTAAACGACTCAGTAAGAATGGAATCTGATCAAGCACGGAATACCTCCTCGTTTCATAGGACGCGAATCGACAATACGGTAGTTGTAGATTACATTCCCGCTCACTCCACCATTCTCCTATCATGACCGCTGAAAGTTCACACAATCCGCAAGTTCTTGATTTTTTGACTGATGTGATATAAAAAAATCGGCTCCTCGATGAGGAACCGACCATCTTATCCTTCTGCTTCTACTTGTTCAGCTGGATGCAACCAAATCTTGACGCGATTGATTTGATAGTTCTCCATCTCCGTTACTTCAACCGAAAAATCTGGTGTATCGATGTGCTCACCGGGCTGAAGATCAATGTTGTGCATCTGAATCCAGCCGCCGATCGTATCCACATCCTCGACGTTCGTAAATCGAATGTTGAAACGTTCTTCTAAATCCACGAGTAATACAGTACCGTCCAGTAAAAATTCGTCGGATTTGATTTGTTCGATTTCTTCGACTTCATCTGCATCGAATTCATCACGGATTTCGCCGACGATTTCTTCGAGTAAGTCTTCCATCGAGACGAGTCCTGCTGTTCCACCATATTCATCGACGACGAGTACGAGATGTGTCCGGGTCCGTTTCATCTTCCGCAATGTGTCCTGAAGTGATGTTACTTCGGAGACGACCGGTAGTTCCTTGACGTAATGTGTCACCGGATGTTCGTTCCCGTTCGCAAAATCCGTCAAGACTTCCTTGACGTTGACGTATCCAAGAATCCGGTCTTTATCGTTCTCTTCTGTGACCGGATAACGCGTATACGGATTGTCCATGAAGATTTCCATCAGTTCGTTCTTCGTCAAACGTTCCGAGATCGTCTCCATCCGCATCCGTGGAACCATTAAGTCTTTGACAATATGCTCGTCAAAGGCGAAGACGTTCTGCATGAGAGCAAGTTCTGTCTGATTGATTTCACCACTTTGGAAACTTTGTGCCATGATGATTTTTAATTCATCTTCTGAGTGGGCTTGTTCATGTCCTGCTGGTTTGACACCGAACAGACCAAGGAACAGGCGTGCTGAACCGTTGAGTAACCAGATGAACGGATACATGATCTTCCCGAACACATACAGCGGACGAGCAAATAACAATGTCATGCGTTCTGCATACTGAATCGCGAGTGTCTTCGGAGCAAGTTCGCCGATGACGACGTGTAAGAACGTTACGGATACAAATGCGATACCAAACGACAAGAGTGTCGAAACAGCAGCAGAGATCCCGAAGTCATCGAAGACCGGATGCAAGATCTTTTCGACTGTCGGTTCTCCAAGTGCCCCGAGACCAAGTGCTGTGACGGTAATACCGAGCTGACAGGCAGACAAGTAATAATCAAGATCACCGGCGATTTTTTTCGCAAGGACCGCACTTTTATTGCCTTCCTGGATCATCTGATCCAAACGCGACATCCGCACTTTGACGACAGCGAATTCCGATCCGACGAAGAACGCCGTCAACACGATCAACAACACCACTAAAAATAAATTGATGAATAATATAGTATCCAAAATCCCCTAAACAGGGGTCACCTCCATTGTTTTGTATTAAAGCTGTGCAATCAGAGAAGCAATCAATGTCAGACGTCGGGACAGTTCTAAGCGAATCGCTTGTTTTTCGACTTCCGTCGACTGCAACAAACGTTGCTCGAGTCCTTCAACCGTCGTCTGTAATTGTTGTACTTCCTGATAAATCGTCTCTCCTGTTTTTTGTTCTCGTTCCGTAAAAGAAGCAAGAATCTCTTGCAGGGAAAGCCGTTGAGACTTCAAATATTCAATCTTTTCGATTTGATGAATGACAGATTCGTCATACAAACGGTAACCCGATGCAGTACGCTCTGATGTTAAGAGACCGAGTGATGTGTAATAATCGATCGTTCGTTTTGATAAGCCGGTGGTCTCCGCGACCTGACCGATTCGAAGTAACGCCTTCCCAAAAGATTCTCACCTCCTTTCCATAGTTAGTCCTTTTATTTTATCATGTCAAAACCGTACAGTAAAACGTCATGCTTTTAATAAAAAAACGATTACTCCCGTTGATACGAGAATAATCGTTTATACACTTCTAATTTTAAACGGTGGCAATTGGCTCTTCGACCGCTATACCAACGATCGACCGTTCTAATAATTCGACGACATCATACGTGGCGACCGCTTCATCCACTTCCTTCGCCTTCGTACCGTCACTAAGCATCGTCAAACAGTACGGACATGCTGACCCGATGACGGATGGTTGGACGGTCAACAATTGTTCCGTCCGCGCGACGTTGACACGTGCACCAACTTTTTCTTCTTGCCACATCATGCCGCCACCAGCACCACAACACATGCCTTTTTCTCGGTTACGTTCTGTCTCGACGAGTGTGATGCCTGGAATCTTCTCGAGAATATAACGCGGTGCGTCGTAAATATCATTGTATCGACCGAGGTAACACGAATCGTGATAGACGACCCGCTCTTTGACTTCATGTAACGGTGTAATGCGTTTCTCATCAATCAGACGAGCGAGCAATTCGGTATGATGATAGACTTCGACATCCAGACTGAGTCCGAAGTCTGGGTACTCATTTTTGAATGTATTGTAGGCATGCGGATCAATCGTGACGATCTTTTTGACGCCATACTTCTCAAATGATTTGATGTTTGCTTCCGCGAGTTCTTGGAACAAGACTTCGTTACCGATTCGACGTGGTGTATCGCCTGAGTTCTTCTCATCGTTTCCGAGAATCGCAAACGAGATATCTGCCTCGTTCAGAATACGGGCAAACGCCATCGCGATTTTTTGACTCCGGTTATCGTACGATCCCATCGCCCCGACCCAGAACAGGTACTCGAACTCTTCGCCTGCTTTCTTCTTTTCTTTCGCTGTCGGAACGACGAGTTCATCACGGTTTTTCCGCCAGTTTTCGCGCTCTTTTCGGTTCATCCCCCATGGATTACCTTGACGTTCGATGTTTGCCATCGTCCGCTGCATTTCCGGATCCATCTTGCCTTCCATCATGACGAGATGGCGACGAAGGTCGATGATTTTATCAACATGTTCGTTCATGACCGGACACTGATCCTCACAGTTTCGGCACGTCGTACACGCCCAAATTTCTTCTTCCGTAATGACGTTCCCAATCAATGAATCCGGGACGATATCCATCTGCCCGGCTGCTGCGAGCGAGGCAATCTGATTTCCTTGCGATCCTTCGAACGCAAAAGCAGGTGCCCATGGTGAACGTTGTGTGATGGCTGCCGTTTTCATATTAAGATGGTCCCGTAATTTAACGATCAAATCCATCGGTGACAACATCTTCCCAGTTCCGCTTGCTGGGCACATGTTCGTACAGCGACCGCACTCGACGCAGGCATATAGATCAACGAGTTGCTTTTGATTGAAATCTTCAATCCGATTGACCCCGAAGCTGAATTCCGCTTCGTCGTCTTCTGCTTCTTCCATGACGGATAGATCAATCGGTGCCAAACGACCAACCTTCGATGTCCGACCGAGCCAGACGTTTGCTGTACCGGCAATCAAGTGCGCATGCTTACCTTGTGGGATGTAGACCATGAAGCTAAGTAAGAACAAAAGATGCGCCCACCAGAAGAAGACGAATAATCCGAAAGCGACCGATTCCGGTACCCAGCCGAATAAGAACGCAATGCTTGAAGCGACGGGTTCACCGAGCGTCGAGTGGTTCTCATAGACAAGGAAGAATCCGTTTCCGAAGAGGACGGCAACCATCAAGCCACCGATGAAGATCAAGGCAAGACCTGCTAAGAAATTTCGCTTCAGACGGACGAGCTTCTCGACATACCGGCGATAAAAACCCCAGACGACGGCAATCAAGATGACGAGCATGACGATTTCTTGAAAGAATGTAAAAAATGGATAAAGTGGACCGAGCGGGACATGCGGAAAACGCTGACCGACGGCAAGTCCTTTCCAGATAAAATCAATCGCTCCGAATTGAACGAGTAAGAATCCATAGAACATCATGACGTGGATGGCGCCACTTTTCTTATCTTTTAATAGTTTCTTTTGACCAAAGACGTTAACTAAAACTGCGTCTAGTCGTTCTTTATTCGTCAGCGTCCATTCCGCCTTTTTCCCCCGTTTAATGGCGGCGTAACGACTTTTGACAAGTGATGTGAACAGATAGCCTGCATAACCGATGACGAGTAGGAAGGCAATCCAGTTGATGATTAAAAATGTATTCATGTTCGAACAAACCCCTTTCCCCCTAAAGCAGTTGTGTTGAAATGAGTATAGCATATAATGAATGGCTATTCATTCATAAATTTTTAAATAAATTCTCTTTCGATTGATTGGCTCAATATGATTTAAAAAATGAGTTGAATCTATTAAAAGTAAATTGTCACGTGCGATTGTTCGATAGACATGCTTAGCAAGATTTCCTTCGTCTAATAGGACATTCTAAGCAAAAAGAACGGATACATTCCTTCATAAGGATGATCCGTTCTTTTGCTTACCACTTCATCTCTTCAAACATATAATAACCTTTGTGTTGTTCTGTTAAGTATGTATATAACGGAAGACGGACATCCTCACTTGTGATGTACTCCGTTAGCTCCCTTTGATTGATCCACTTCGTCTCGCTAATTTCTTCATCAGGATCATTCGGATCGAGTACTCCGCTCACCTCGCAATCAAAATAAGTGACGAGACTGTGCGCTTGATAAGTTGGCATGAAGTTCTCCGTCAAGAAGGCAAACGACGATGATGTGACTGCCAAGCCAGTCTCTTCAGCAACCTCACGACGAAGTGCTTGCTCGAGTGTCTCCCCAGCTTCAATCTGTCCACCGGGTAAGCTCCACCGATTGTCCTGACCCGATTGATTGTTGACAATGAGCAGTTGATCGCCCTTCCGGATGATCGCGACGATGATTCGATAGAGTGGATACATGACGCTTCCTCCTAAAAAGACCATCTTGTCTAATACAAGATGGTCCACTGATTGTTTATTCTAGACCGAGCGACTGTGGCAGACGGACTGCACGTGCGAAGGCATTTTTATAATCCTTTTTTGCGACTAACTTTTCGACTTCACGGATCGCTGGATGCTGTTCGTCTGCGAACGCACCAAGGATCGTCAAGTAACGCTCATATACTTGGTCGTCTTCCTGACGTGCTTTCAAAAGCGCTGTATACAGCATGACGGTATCTTCACCGTATAAGACAGGTAATTCTTCATTGATTAAAAGTAGCGTATCGATTGACTCCGGATCGACCTTCGGATTGTATTCCGTGATGACCTGCTCTGCGAGTCCTTCGAGTTGATCACGCCATTCGTTGTAGCGCGGCTCATCGTTCTCGAGCCACTCGAACCATTCCTCTTCCAACATCTGTTCCATTTGACGTACTGTTTGTTCAAATGCCATTCGTCTCACTCCGTTTCCAAGTTAAATCAATCGTATACGTACCGACTGCTTGTCCATTCATTTTTAATGTATAGCGAAACTTCATCTGCTGCGGTTTCATCTCAATCGTCTCCGTGTCTGTCTCCATCAACATTTGACCGAACTGACTGCCATACTGGCTTTTTGTCGTCTCTTTTAAAATGAAAACATGATGCATCGCAACAGGACCTTTGCGATTCAAGGCGATCTGGTCTTTTGACCATTTGATCGTCGTATCAATCGGTTGTTCATCCGGTTGAACGAATTTCACGGCAAAACCGTCCTTTGTTTCGAACAACGTGCCGTCCGCCTCAAGTTCGACCGATTCACGCATCGGACCATCTTCAATCGTCGTCACCTGTCGTAATGACACCGAGTACTTTACTGGTTTCACTTCTATCACCTCATCGTTTAGCGTACACGATTTTTTCATCTGATGCATCTTCTGCTTACGCGCAACAAAAAAACGGATTCGATGTACATCGAATCCGTTCCAGATTGTAGACAAATGGACTGACTCAAAAAATGACGCACCTTTTCACGCCCTTTCCTCAGGCGAGACACAAGCCAGTTTTCCCGCTCCATTCGAGCAGGAAAACGGGTCTTGTTTGTCTCTGACAGCGTAAAATTGCGCTTTTTCCTGTAGGAGTGGCGTGTAACGTGTCATTTTCTTTATACCCGGAAGGAGAATCAGAAAAGCGTTTTGTTCACTCGACATCGCTTCCTAGGGAAAAACAAGCAAGAGCGACCCTGCAGCGAAGCGAAGCGGCGCGATGCTTGTCCCAGGAAAACGATGCGAGACGAACAAAAAAAAGCGCAATCCTTCTCGTTAGAGAACAATTGCACTTATCTTCAGTCTCAAACAGATTCGATGTACTTCGAATCCGTTCAAAACATATTAGCGCACACGGTACAGACGAGCTTCGAATGGACGAAGTTCCAGTTCTGTTCCTTCGTGGTGCATCGTCGGATAGTTGCCAAGCAACATATTATCCGAATGCAAGATGATATCCGTATCGATTTCTGCTGTTTCGCCTTTTAAGTTCGTAACGATCAAGAACTGTTCGTCACCAAGCGTCCGTGTATAGGCATAGACTCTCGTATCTTCCGGTAAGATGAGATCATACGCACCATAAATCAATGTCTCTTCCATCTTACGGATTTGAATCATTCGTTTATAGAAGTTCAAAATCGAGTCTTCGTCTTGTTCTTGTGACGCGACATTGATATCCGCGTAGTTCGGGTTAACACCGAACCATGGGGATTGATTCGAGAAGCCACCATTTTGCTCATTCGTCCATTGCATCGGTGTGCGTGAGTTATCGCGGGACGAGTTCCAGATGACTTCCATGATTTCCTCATGTGTCTTCCCAGAAGCGAGTTGCATCTCATACATGTTTTTCGTCGCGACGTCATCATAATCCGAGATGTCCGGAAACTGAACGTTCGTCATCCCGATTTCCTGACCTTGATAGATGAACGGTGTGCCTTGCATGAAGAAATACATCATCGCAAGCGACTTCGCGCTCTCTTTCCAGTACTGTTCCTCGTCACCCCAAAGGGAGACCGAACGAACCTTATCGTGGTTTTCGAGGTACAACGCATTCCAACCGGTCGCTTCAAGTCCTTTTTGCCACTTCGTCAGCACTTGTTTCAGTTTGACGACGTCGACGCCTTTTTCCGCGTCGGCACGCCAGAGATCCATGTGTTCGAACTGGAATACCATGTTCATCTTGCCGTTCTCTTCTCCGACCCATAGATCTGCTTCTTCCGGCGAGACGCCGTTTGCTTCTCCGACAGTCATGATGTCGTATTTCGAGAATGTCTCATCCTTTAGCTCTTCAAGATACGCATGGATACCTTCGACGTTCATATGCATATCGAATGAAGGGACATACGGCATACCGAGCGGGTTCGGGAGATCGGCGAAGGATTGATCCTTGTTGATGTGACTGATCGCATCGATTCGGAAACCATCGATGCCTTTATCGAGCCACCAGTTGATCATTGTATAGACCGCTTGACGCATATCGCGGTTTTGCCAGTTCAAGTCTGGCTGACGACGGGAGAAGACGTGCAGGAAGTATTGCTCCGTCTTCTCGTCATATTCCCATGCTGATCCACCGAAGATACTTTCCCAGTTGTTCGGTTCTCCTCCATTGATCGCATCTTTCCAGATGTACCAATCGCGTTTCTCGTTGTCTTTTGACGAACGCGATTCAAGGAACCATGGATGTTCATCAGATGTGTGGTTGACGACGAGATCAAGTAACACTTTGATGTCTCGTTTATGCGCTTCTTCCATTAAGAGATCGAAGTCTGCCATTGTTCCGAACTCATCCATAATGTCTTCATAGTCACTGATATCATATCCGTTATCATCGTTCGGTGACTTGAACATCGGACAAATCCATAAAACGTCGACGCCAAGATCCTTCAAGTAATCCAGTTTTGCGATGATACCCGGAATATCGCCGATTCCATCGTTATTTGCGTCATAAAAGCTGCGTGGATAGATTTGGTATGCTACTGCTTCTTTCCACCAAGCTCGTGTAATTGTTTGTTGGGCCGTCTCAGGGCGCGGTATCATTTGTGTCATGTGTTAGAAATCCTCTCGTAGGTGAGTCATTAGTAGGAGTTTGGTATATTTGTTAGTCCTTCATTTTGTTTTGCGCAACCGATTGCGCAAACCCTTTACTTTTATCTTATCAAATCCACTTTTAAAGTCAATGTCTCGAGGATGATTTCACCATTTCACATCAATGGGGACCACTCTTCGTTTACATCGAATATTTCAGTTGAATTTACATTACATTTACTGAATAATCCTACACTGTTTATCGGTCGATTTCTACCTTTTTGCATAACCTTTCCTTTTCGAAGTGAATCTTTTTTTATTCGTTCGGGTATACCCTAACCAATGCACGTAAAAAAGGGGGATTTTCAAGATGAAGGGACAATTCTTTATTGATGGACAATGGCTGGATCACGGACGAGAACGGACAGATGTCACGAATCCAGCAACCGGAGAAGTCGTCGGTAGCGTACCAAACGGAACAAAATCAGACGTCAATGATGCTGTCGAAGCAGCACGGAAGGCTTTTCCAGAATGGTCGAAGCGGACAGTATATGAACGCGCTGAACTCTTGGAAAAACTCTATGCCAAAATGATCGAGAAAAAAGATGAACTCGCCCGGTTAATGACGCTTGAGATGGGAAAACCGCTAGCTGAATCAGAAGGTGAAGTCCAGTATGCGGCAAACTTCGTCAAATGGTTCGCAGAGGAAGGAAAACGGGCATACGGACGTGTCATACCGACACACGATGCTTCTAAAAGACTTCAAGTCATCAAACAACCGGTTGGTGTCGTCGCCGCGATCACACCATGGAATTTCCCAGCAGCCATGATTACCCGAAAATTGGCTCCGGCTCTCGTTGCCGGATGTACGTTCGTCATCAAACCACCCACCGCGACTCCATTAACAGCACTTCGTTTACTTGAACTTTGTCAGGAAGTCGGGATTCCAGAAGGCGTCGTCAATGCCGTTACAGGTAGCGGGAAAGCACTCGGTGAATCACTCGCGACACATCCGCATGTCGATAAGATTACCTTCACTGGTTCGACCGAAGTCGGACGGACACTGATGGCTCAAGGAGCAGAGACGATCAAAGCGATGTCGCTTGAACTCGGCGGGCATGCACCGATTCTCGTCTTTGATGATTGCGATCTCGATTTAGCTGTTGCGGAGACGATCAAGTCGAAATTCCGAAACGGCGGACAGACGTGTGTCTGCGGAAACCGGATCTATGTATCTGATTCGATTTATGACGCGTTCGTTGAAAAACTCGGTCAGGAGACGGCAAAATTGAAAACCGGGAACGGTCTGGATGCCGAAACAAAGATCGGTCCAATGATTAATAAAGCGGGTTACGATAAAGTTAAAAAACATGTCGATGACGCTACTTCAGCCGGTGCTCGTGTCGTCACGGGTGGAACAGGAACAACGGACGAGGAGAACGATGTCTATTATTATGAAGCAACCGTGCTCGCTGACGTAAAACCCGGCATGTTGATCATGAACGAGGAGACGTTCGGACCTGTCGCGCCCGTCCAGCGTGTCAGCTCTGATGAAGAAGCGGTTCGTTACGCTAACCAGACACCATTCGGTCTCGCTTCATACGTCTTTACGAAGGATTACGCGCGTGCCATTCGTGCGATCGAAGGGCTTGATTATGGAATCGTCGGCTGGAATGATGGGGTTCCTTCTGCGGCACAAGCACCATTTGGTGGAATGAAACAATCCGGTCTTGGACGTGAAGGCGGTAGTGAAGGACTCGAAGCGTATCTCGAGACAAAATACATCTCAATCGGTGGACTAGCATGAACGCGGCGGATTGGTTCGTCCAATGTTTAGAGGCAGAGGGAGTCACGCATATCTTCGGTGTTCCCGGTGAAGAGAACATCACATTGCTCGAATCACTTAGTCGTTCGTCGATCACGTTCATCACGACGCGTCACGAAACGAACGCTGCGTTCATGGCAGCGATGTTCGGTCGCCTGAGTGGACGACCGGGTGTCTGCTTATCGACGCTTGGTCCTGGTGCGACTAACATGATGACGGGAATTGCGAGTGCAACGATGGACCATTCTCCTGTCGTTGCCATCACAGGACAAGGAGCACTATCACGGCAACATAAAGCGTCGCATCAAATGTTTGATCTCGTTGATCTATATCGTCCGGTCACGAAGTCAAGTACGTCCGTTCTGACACCAGAAGTGATTCCGGAAATCGTCCGTCGTGCCTTTGCGACGGCACAGAGCGAAAAGCCGGGAGCGACGCATATCTCTTTCCCGGAAGACGTCGCAAAACAAGAACGAGATCAACCTGTGACTCCTGTCAAAAACGACAGTGCTCCGACATATCTTCATCCGTTGACGATTGATGATCCGGACGTTTTACGATTGATCGAGCGATCGCAACATCCTGTCATCATTGCCGGTTTCGGGATTCACCGTCAACACGCACTTGAGGCGTTTCGGGCATTCGTCGAACAGCTGGATGCTCCGGTCGTCGAGACAATGATGGGAAAAGGCTCCATCTCCTCACAACATCCGCTTGCCGCGCATACGATCGGTTTGCCGGATGTTGATTACAACCAACGAATTCTTGATGCGAGTGATTTAATCATTACGATTGGTTATGACATCACGGAACTGCCCCCGGAAAAATGGAATCCGAAAAAGACGCCGGTCGTTCATCTGGATACGAACCCTCATGAAATCGATGCCTACTATCCAGTCGTTTCAAATCTAGTCGGCAATCTTTCAGATGTATTGACCGTTTTGACGACTCTGCTTCCAAAGCGTTCCTGGAACGGTTGGCAACGGAATCGCGATAAGTTGCGCCAAGAGATTCAAGAAACATATTCCCTCGCGCTCCCTTTACATCCTCAAAGCATCGTTCGTGAGCTCGAACGGACGGTTGGTGAAGCCGGAATGGTTTTCTCGGATGTCGGAGCACATAAAGTCTGGCTCGCTCGCCATTATCAAACGACACATCCAGATCAATTGTTCATTTCGAATGGGTTTGCTTCAATGGGCTATGGTTTATCGAGTGCACTTGCAGCCAAACTTCTCTACCCCGACCGACGTATCGTCTGCGCCGCCGGAGACGGAGCTTTTCTTATGAACGGTCAGGACCTCGAGACCGCCGTTCGTTTGAAGCTGCCACTTGTCGTATTAATTTGGCGAGACGGGACATATGGCCTCATCGAATGGAAACAACAACAAGCATATGGAAAATCATCGTACATCACCTTTGATAATCCGGATCTCGTTCAACTGGCTCATGCTTTCGGTGCGCTTGGACTTCGCGTCGGTGAACACGGTTCGCTTGCCCATTGTCTTGATCAAGCTTTCGCGAGCGATGGACCCGTATTGATTGACTGTCCGGTCGATTACCGGGAAAATCTAAAGTTAAGTGAACGTCTCCGGACGTATGGAGGGTGATATATTATGACACAACCACGTAAACTGCAATCTATTTCTGATTTTGATCAATTTGCGTCCGAGCATAGCGCGTTCGTGATTTGCAAACACAGTACGACATGTCCGATCAGTGCCGCAGGATTCTCAGAGTATACGAAGTTCGCGGATGAAACATCTGTTCCGACAGCATATCTCTTCGTCCAAGAAGCTCGGACCTTATCGAATCACATCGCTGAACACTATAATGTCCGACATGAGTCGCCACAAGTTCTTTTCATTCAGGACGGCAAATCTGTCTGGACAGCATCTCACTACGACATTACAAAGGATGCACTCGAAACGAACGTTAAGTAACGCTAACTATGAAACAAGCTTCTGGCTGTTTCAAACTGAAGACACAGCGCAATTTTCCTCTAATGAGAAGGATTGCGCTTTTTTATTTCCTACGAATCATTTTCCTCATTCAGAAAAACGCTTTCAAAACTACATAAAAAATAAAATTATCTTTCTTAGCTATTATTGTTTGTAATTCGAACTAAATCGGATTAAGATAAACTACAGATAGAACGACCGTATATAAATCTGTACCGTCCGTTTAGTTAGGAGGATATTCATGCAACAAAGTGCAACTCACACAGCTCGCGCTCCTTACGGCATCCTCGCCGTTTTGATGATCGGGGCATTCATTGCTTTCTTAAATAATACCTTGCTCAACATCGCCCTTCCTTCAATCATGAAGGATCTAGCGATCGAACCAGCTACTGCTCAATGGCTGTCGACTGGTTTCATGCTCGTCAATGGTGTCTTGATTCCGACATCTGCTTTCTTGATTCAAAAGTATTCGGTTCGTCGCTTGTTCTTATTTGCGATGACCCTCTTCTCGACCGGAACGATTCTTGCCGGATTCGCAGACGTCTTCCCTGTGCTGCTCGCAGGACGGATGATTCAAGCGTCGGGTTCTGCTATCATGATGCCGCTACTGATGAACGTCATGCTCGTCAGTTTCCCGATTGAAAAACGCGGGACTGCGATGGGCTTCTTCGGATTGATTATGATGGGGGCTCCAGCGATCGGACCAACGTTATCCGGTTGGATCATCGAGCACTATGATTGGCGGATGCTGTTCCACTTCATCACACCAATCGCCTTAATCGTTCTCGTTGCTGGTTTCTTCTTACTTCGTGACGTCAAGGAACGGTCTGCCGCTCAGATCGATCTGACTTCCGTTGCACTTTCGTCACTTGGTTTCGGTGGCTTATTGTACGGATTCAGTTCTGCTGGCTCTAAAGGTTGGGATAGTTTCCACGTCTATGGAGCACTGATCGTCGGGGTCATCGCACTCGTGACATTCATTCATCGTCAGCTGCATATGGAACGTCCGATGCTCAACTTCAAGATTTATCGTTACCCGATGTTCGCCTTGTCTTCTGCGATCTCGATGGTCGTCACGATGGCGATGTTCTCGGGCATGTTATTGCTTCCGATCTATGTCCAGACGATTCGCGGTATTTCACCACTTGATGCGGGTCTCATGCTGTTACCGGGTGCCATCTTGATGGCCGTCATGTCACCGATCAACGGGAAGCTGTTTGACAAAATCGGTGGTCGTCCTCTTGCATTGACTGGTTTGTTCATCACAGTCGTCACGAGTTATTACTTCAGTCAACTTGAGATGGATACGACGTATACGCATCTGATCATCCTGTATTCGTTACGGATGTTCGGGATGTCAATGGTCATGATGCCGGTCTCAACGAACGGTTTGAATCAGTTACCAACACGCTACTATCCACACGGCACAGCGATGAACAATACGTTGCAACAAGTATCTGGTGCAATCGGAACGGCCTTGCTCGTAACGATCATGTCAACGCATGCGAAGACTCGTGGCACAGAGCTCGCGACCGAAGCGGCGAAGAACATGACAAGTCAACCGACAGCTGAAGCAGCTGCTGCTTTAAAACAGCAGATTACGATGCAAGCGACGCTTGACGGTATCAACTATGCGTTCTTCATCTCGACGTTCATTGCTGGTCTAGCATTCGTCCTCGCCTTCTTCATTAAACGGGCGACACAAGCTGAAGACATCATTAGCGATCAACGCTCATTGAACGAAACGATCGTCAAACCGCAAGTCTCCAATCAATAAGTGCAAAAGCAGTCGCCTCTCGCGACTGCTTTTTTATTGTTCGAGCTATATACTTGTACCCCCCATACCTATATGTTAGAGTAAAGATAACAAAAAGATCACTAAAGGAGGCACGACTATGGCACATGATCATCCCGTCGTTCCACGAACGAACGAAGAACAAGATGCCTTGATGAAACGATTAAAGCGTATCGAAGGACAAGTCCGCGGCATTGCCAACATGGTTTCTGAAGACCGGTATTGTATCGACATTTTGACGCAAACCGCATCGATTCAAGCAGCTTTGCGGCAGGTCGAACTACAAATCATCGAACGTCACGTCAAAATGTGCATGCATGAAGTCGCAACTCGTCAAGACAGCACAGATGCTTACGTCGATGAGTTGATGGCAGTCATTGCCCGTCTGAAAAAGTAAGGAGGGTTTTCTGATGTCAAAAACGATTGAGTTTGATATTGAAGGCATGACATGTGCCGCCTGTTCCGCTCGGATTGAAAAAGTCCTGAACCGGATGGACGGCGTCGAAGCAACGGTCAACTTACCACTCGAGACGGCTCGTGTCTCGATTTCTGATGCCTATGATGATCAAGCGATCATCGAAAAAATTCGCAAAATCGGCTACGAGGCCACGGTCAAACAAGCACCACACGCAACAAAATCGAATCGTCGGATGCTGTATCGCTTCGTCATCGCAGCCGTTCTTTCGCTCCCTTTGCTCGCGAGCATGCTGACACATATTCCGAATAGTCCATTTCATCTTCCATTCTTGATGAATCCATGGCTACAATTTGCTTTAGCGACACCGGTTCAATTCATCATCGGTGCACCCTTTTATAGCGGGGCTTATAAAAGCTTACGGAGCGGGAGTGCTAACATGGATGTCCTTGTCGCGCTCGGGACATCGGCAGCCTACTTCTATTCCGTTGCTGAAATGCTGTTCGTCTCTGATATGCCACACCTCTACTTTGAGACAAGTGCGATTCTGATTACACTCGTCTTGCTTGGGAAGGTTCTCGAAGACCGTGCGAAACAACAGACGACAGGAGCGATTAAAAGTCTGCTTTCCTTACAAGCGAAAGAAGCCATCGTTTTGGAAGATGGGCAGGAACGGATCGTTTCAATTGAGGCGATCCAAGCCGGGATGGTGTTACTCGTAAAACCCGGAAATAAAATTCCGACAGACGGTATTGTTCGCGCAGGTGATGCGTATCTCGATGAGTCGATGTTGACCGGTGAATCCGTTCCTGTTCATAAGACTGTTGGCGCATCCGTCATTGGTGGTACGCTGAATACGAACGGTTCCTTACAAATCGAGGCGACAAAGATCGGGCAAGCAACGGTTCTCGCACAGATCATTCGCGTCGTTGAGCAAGCACAGACGGAAAAAGCGCCGATCCAGCGCCAAGCCGATCGGATTTCTGGTGTGTTCGTGCCGATTGTCGTCGCCATCGCGCTTCTGACGTTAGCCGCTTGGTGGATGATCACCGGTTCCTTTGCGGAAGCGATTCGTCCTGCCATCGCGGTGCTCGTCATCGCTTGTCCATGTGCACTCGGACTTGCGACACCGACTTCGATCATGGTCGGAACCGGAAAAGGGGCAGAACGAGGTATTCTCTTTAAAGGAGGCGCTCAACTCGAAAATCTCCAACATGTCGATGCTATCGTCTTTGATAAGACCGGAACACTGACAGTCGGTCGCCCTGTCGTCGTCGAGACGTTCGGTACGGAGACAGCGCTCGATTTCGCTGCCGCGCTTGAACGGCAATCGGAACACCCTCTTGCTCGCGCCATCACAGCAGAACGGGATGTCGTCTTTGATATCGAACGGTTCCACGTCGAATCAGGACGTGGGATCACGGGACAAATCATGGGACATGATCTCATCGTCGGATCGGCGCGAATGATGCAGGAACGAAACATCGTTCTTCCTGATTGGACATCACCTGGAGCGACTCTCGTATACGTCGCTGTCGATGGAGAAGTCGCGGCCGGATACGCCATCCGTGACGCGCTAAAAGATTCAGCGAAAGAAACGATCCAGCGTTTGCGCCAGACAAAAGAAGTATATCTCTTGACCGGTGATCGCCGGGAAGTCGCCGATCATTTAGCAACAGAACTGGGACTGGATCCAGCGTTCGTCTTTGCTGACGTTTTGCCGATTGAAAAGGCAGATGTCATTCATTCACTTCAACAGACGAAACGTGTCGCGATGGTCGGAGACGGTATCAATGATGCCCCTGCTCTTGTAACGGCGGATGTCGGCATCGCGCTCGGTAGTGGAACGGACGTTGCCCTTGAAGCAGCCGACGTGACGCTACTTGGACACGACTTAAAACAAGTCTTACTTGCGATCGAGCTGAGTGAGCAGACGATGAAAAACATTCGTCAAAATCTCGTCTTCGCACTTGGCTACAATACGATTGGCATTCCGGTCGCCTTTCTCGGTCTACTTGCCCCATGGCTTGCGGGTGCCGCGATGGCATTCAGCTCTGTTTCTGTCGTGACGAATGCGTTACGATTAAAACGTACCCCACTATCTGAAGGAGGAACATCATCATGAAAGAAACAACATTATCTGTTATCGGTATGACATGCAATCACTGTAAAGCAAGTGTCGAATCAGCTCTATCTGAAGTCGAAGGTGTACAACAGGCAACTGTCTCACTCGAACAAAACCAGGTTACAGTCCAGCACGAGGATGTTCCTCGTGAACGTCTCGTCGATGCGATCGAAGAAATCGGCTACGATGTACCGACTGCTTAAATTTTCATGCCAAACTGCTTCTAACACGCAGTTTGGCTTTTTTATTTTTTGAAAAGCGGGAATGTACGGAGTAAGGAGGGGTTCGTATGGTACCGAAAATCGAATTCGTAGAACACTTCGACGACAACAAAGGAAAACGATTTAAAATCGAACTTTGGAATCTCGGAACCTTCACATTCAGTGCCGAGTCAGCTCGTGGACCTGTCACCCGTTTCACCTCCATTGACATTCAATTCGTTCAAGCTTGCGTTCAACGAATGCGCTCGATCGTGGACGCTAAAAAAGCATTTCAGGAAGATCAACCGGTCTAATCCTGTTCTTTTTCTATTCTCCTCATGGCACTTGCCATGAGTTTTTTTGTTTCCGGTCAATGTTTTTCAATATTCTCGTCTTTTTTTCGAAAATCAGTATCGCTTCGTCAAGATGAACCGATAAGAAACAGACATCATTTTATTCACATCTTGAGTATTGGAGGCAACTACGTGCGTAACCCTTTTAAAAGTAAGACTACTTCGGCTTATCAAGCTACCATCGGCTTTCCTGATTCCCGTCTCATCACAAAGACGGCAGATCCTGATCTCACATCCCGTCTCGTATACATGGGATATACAGAAGAACAGCTACAGACACTCAAATCGATGGCACCTGTCGTTCAAGGCATCTTAGATGAAGTCCTCGAGCAAGTGCTTGACCATCTATTATTGAATCCAGAGATGGCAACGATCGCGAAACAATCATCGACACGCGAACGACTGAAGAAAGTTTTCGCCGACTATTTCACGAGTCTACTGACAGGAAACATGGACGAGTCGTTCCTCGCGATGCGGACACGGATGGGACAGACGCATAAACATAACTTCGTTCCCGTCACTTGGTTCATCGCTTCGTATGCTGCGTTTCAGACGTTGTTGATTCCAAAAATCGTTGAACATTATCAGCATGACCCAGCGCAACTGACGACAGCCGTACTCGCTTTGACACATGCGATGAACTTAGATGCTCAAATCGTGACGAGCCAGTATGTCGATTCTCGTCTTCATGAAGTGACAGCAGCGAACGAGTCGCGTCGTCAACTTTTGACAGACGTCGTTCGTGTCAGTCAAGAAGTTGCCAGTTCCGTCGAGCACACGGATCATGCCATCATTGAGACGAGCCGTCGCGCCTCACAAGTATTAGCAGAAACAGCTCAGACAGAGCAGACGAGTCAGCAGCTCGTCCAAATGACGATTGCCAACGAACGACAGATGCAACAGATGGAGCAACAATTCGCTCAATCGACACAACAAGTCGGTACTTCGCTTGAAAGCATCCATGAATTGAAGACGACGTCGGATGACATCGTCCAGATGACGCAAAGCATCGAAGCAATCGCCAATCAGACAAACTTACTCGCGTTGAATGCGTCAATCGAAGCAGCACGCGCCGGTGAACACGGTAAAGGATTCGCTGTCGTCGCGACCGAAGTCCGAAACCTTGCTGAAAATGCCAAGTCATTAAGTAGCAGTATCAATGGTCTGATTCAAAAGAACAATGGTAATATCACACAACTCGTTTCTCAGATGGAAGACATCACACGTGCCAACACCGCATCTCAGCAAGAATTGCAACAAGTCAAACAAGGAATCCAAACAGTCAAGAGTGAGATGGAAAACTCCCTCACCTTATTTGGACGAAACAAGGAAAACCTCGGACAAATCGTCGAGACGATCCAAGGTCTCAGTAAGACGACACAAGGATTGACGACACTGACGACGGATCTTGTCGCTGCTTCCGAAACACATTAAAAAATAGGCAATTCTTATTCTCGGTTTTAACCGAAATAAGAATTGCCTATTTTACTTTACTCGTCTTGTTCTGCTGTGACGACAAGACGCTGATCGTATCCTTTTGATTCTGAAAACGTACCTATACATGAAATGAGCGTCAGTTTATTCATGACGGTCGCACCGAAGATTGATCCGACAGGTGCTTCATCGACAGGATAGGACATGACGTTCGTCACCACGTACGATACCTGTTGTCCTGCTTTTCCCGTCACTTCAATCCGTTGCCCTTTTTTCATCTTGGCTAAATCATAAAAAACAGCGGGACCTTCTTGATCATCCAAGTGTCCGGCTAGTACGACATTTCCGATTTGTCCGGCTTTTGCTCCGTACTTATACCAAGCAACCTGATCGGTCTGTTTCGGAACATCCATCCGGCCTTGTTTATCTTTCCCGACGACTTCGATGTTCGCTTTCACATCGAGCGTCGGAATTGTAATACGCGTTGGTATGAACGCCTCTTCATCCACCTTTTCAGATGGAGTGGACGAAGAAGACGTCGTTGTTTCGGTTTGTTTTGGTTTTTCCGGCTTTGTAGCATCTGGAGGTGATCCCGATTGACATCCGGCTAATACGATTAAGAGAAGAAGACTACTCTTAAGCGTTTTGTTTACGACGGACGACATACGCTGTTCCTACTAACAAGGCAGCTGCTGCTGCGACTGCCCATGGTGTAGCAGAAGCCGTATCAGATGAACCACCAAGTCCTGTTTCTGGCATTGATGCCATTTCACCACCGTCTGGGATCAAGAGGACTTCAAATGCTGGTTCGCCTTCAAGTAAGCCGATTGCGAGTGCTGTATAGTTTTTGCCACTGTCGAGTTTGACGCCATCCAGTGCTTTGACGACATCCGTTGCGCCTGCAGGACGGACTTCAAGGTCATACGTACCTGCATCGAGTGTACCGTAGTCAGAGACTTTCGAGAATTCAAGGTTACTGAAGAGTGGGTCTCCACCTTTTGGTGCGACATCAACAGCTGGTGCATCTGGTGCAAAGTGTGCGACACGAACCATTGATTTTCCATCTTCGCCTTTACCGTTGTCCTCCATGACCGCGAGTTTGATATCAGCTAATTTGCCGATTGCTGCGACCGAATAGAATTTACCAGCTTCTACGTTGAGTGTTTGAGAGAGCACAGGATCTTTCGTAGTTCCTGCAGCGAATACTTCTACTTTATGTTCGCCAGCTGGTAGTGTGAGATAATCTGTGACATCTTTGAATTTTGCTCCTGATACCGCTTTTTTGCCATCGACCGCGATATCGACTGCCGGAGCATCTGGTGAAGCATGAATGACACGAACCATTGCGTCATCTGCTGCGCCTACTGGTAGAACGAATAGTGCAAACAGTAACGTAGCGGTCACAAACGATAAGAGTTTCTTCATCTTTTTTCCACCTTTCTGATTGTCAAATGTACATCGCTCTCAAACCAATGTTCTTACACTTCAGAATATTTCCTTCGTGGTGACATCTTAAACTTAAGACACTGCCGTAAATGTGTAAAGATTTCAATGTGCTATGAACTTGTTCTACAAACACATTGACTTTTTCTTTCTTTTCGAAATAAAATATTTTAAATAACAATAGAAAAGAAGGTTAAAACCTATGGATTCCTACGATTTAAAAATTATTACTTTTTTGAAAAGGGATGCCCGGATGAAATGGTCAACACTTGCACAACACATCGGCTTATCGGCACCGGCTGTTGCAGAGCGCGTCGCACGCTTACAAGAGCAAGGTATCATCCGTCAGTTGACGACGATGCTAGACCCCTCCTCCTTTGACTATCGTCTTGCTGCATTCGTCGCTGTTTCACTCGAGCGACCGGAACATCGAGCGCCATTTCTAAAACGGATTCAAGAACTTGAGTATGTACTGGAATGCCATCACGTCGCCGGGGACGATGATTACCTACTTAAAATCCGTTGTCGTGATACAGAACAACTTGATGAAATCATCACCTACCACATCAAAGAATTAGCAGGTATCCTGCGGACGAAAACGACGATCATCATGCGAACGGAAAAGGAGTCGCTTCATTTTCCGTTACCCGAGGTGGACTGATGTTTACGACTGGTTTTGGAATCGGGTTTGCCTTAGCCGCCCCCGTCGGTCCAATCGGACTTTTATGCATGCAACGAACTCTTCGACATGGACGAATTTCCGGAATTGTTTCCGGACTCGGAGCCGCAACGGCAGACTTTACTTATGGATTGCTTGCCTTATCTGGTTTTTCACTCGTCCAATCTTTACTCACCCAAGCATCCTGGATGCAACTGATCGGCAGTCTGTTTTTGTGTTACATCGGCTGGTCGATGTTTCAAGCTTCTTCGACCGCCTCAATTTCCGATACAGCCTCGTCACGGTTAAGTAGCTATCTATCCGTCTTACTCCTGACGTTCTTGAACCCGATGACGATCACACTGTTCCTGGCATTGTTTGCACGCTTTGAGTTGACGATGACGAGCGGACAGGATGCCGTTTTGTTTCTAATCGGTATTTTTCTTGGTTCTGCCACCTGGGGGAGCATCCTGGCAAACATCACACACCTGCTTAAACACCAGGTTGCGACGTCCGTTCTACGCGTCGTCCAATAGACATCTGTCAGTCTAATCATCGGATTCGGTGCGTTCGGGGTCATTCAGTTATTCTTCTGAGCAAAACAAAAGAGACCGACATCACGTCCGGTCTCTTTTGTTTTTTCATTTAATGAATCCAATCATCATTTCGCGTAATACTTTCGCTGCCGCAATCGCTGTCATGTCGGATTGATCGTACGCTGGGCAAACTTCTACCAAATCCGCTCCGATGACATCGACGTCTGCTCGCGAGATCATGTGAACGACTTCAAGTAATTCCTTCGTTGTCACTCCACCGATTTCTTGTGTCCCTGTCCCTGGTGCTGCTGACGGATCAAGAACATCGATGTCGATCGTAACGTAGACCTTTTTACCGGCAAGTGTCGGAAGGACTTGACGAAGCGGCTCGACGATCTCGTATTTGAAGAGGTTGTAACCTGATGTCTTCGCCCATTCGAACTCTTCTTTCATACCTGAACGAATTCCGAATGAATAGCAGTTCTCTGGTCCGATCAAGTTCGCGATCTTCTTGAGTGGCGTCGAGTGCGACAATGGCTCTCCTTCATATTCGTCTCGTAAGTCCGTATGCGCATCAAAGTGAAGTACTACAAAATCATCATAGTGTTTATCGAACGCTTTGACGACGGGCCATGTGACTAAATGTTCGCCACCCATACCGAGCGGGAACTTGCCTGCTGTCAGTAACGAATCGACGTATTCTTCAATCATATCAAGTGATTTTTGAGCATTCCCGAATGGTAACGGGATATCTCCCGCGTCAAACAACTTCGCGTCTGCGATGTCGCCATCTAAGTACGGGCTATATTCTTCTAAACCAAGTGAGACTTCACGGATACGTGCCGGACCAAATCGTGAACCGGGACGGAAACTGACCGTCCAGTCCATCGGCATGCCGTATAAAATTCCTTTTGCATCCTCGTGAGTCGGTTGACTCGCGATAAAGACTTTTCCTGAATATGCTTCATCAAAACGCATGATCCATTCCCCCTGTTCATTAGTCGTTTGCTGCTGCAAACGCCTCTTTACCTGACAACAGAGCGATTTCGAAGATCGAAACCGCTCTGTTCATGTGTGCTATAGTGACTGAACTCAGCCGTTCGTCAAATCTTTAACGAACTTCGGAAGCGCGAAAGCTGCCGTGTGAAGCTCAGGCGTGTAATACTTCGTATCGATCTCGTGGAAACGCTCTGGTGCGACAGCAAGCGGATCGTGTTTCTTTGATCCGATCGTAAACGTCCAAAGACCACTTGGGTATGTCGGAACGTTAGCGATATAGAGCTTCGTGATCGGGAAGATTTCTTTGACGTCGCGTTGAACATCACGGATCAAGTCTGGTGTGAACCATGGGTTATCCGATTGTGCGACGAAAATACCGTCTTCTTTTAATGCTTTTGAAATACCAGAGTAGAAGCCTTTCGTGAACAAGTTGACCGCTGGACCAACTGGTTCTGTCGAATCGACCATGATGACATCATACTCGTTTTCTGCTTCTGCGATATGCATGAATCCATCCCCAACGATGACTTCGACGCGTGCATCGTCCAATCCACCTGCGATGTTCGGGAGGTATTTTTTCGAATACTCGATGACTTTTCCGTCGATTTCAACCAAAACAGCTTTTTCGACGGATGGGTGTTTCAAGACTTCACGGATGACTCCGCCGTCTCCTCCACCAACGACCAGAACCGATTTTGGATTCGGGTGTGTGAACAATGGGACGTGCGCGACCATCTCGTGGTAAACGAACTCGTCCTTATCTGTCGTCATGACCATTCCGTCAAGTAACAACATCGTACCGAACTCGTCCGTTTCAACCATCTCTAGGCGTTGAAACTCCGTTTGTTCGCTCTCATAAACGTGGTTGACACGGAATGTGATACCGTAATCTTCCGTTTGGTGTTCCGTGAACCATAACTTTAATTTTTGTTCCATTTGCGATAGAACCCCTTTCTTTCATCAAGACAAAAGTTGTTCGTATGCGAGTGGCGTTTACGGCGCTTCTTAATCATACAAATGCGAGTATACCGAATTTCGAAAGAAACTTCTATATAATTTGAAAATTTTTGTCTTCCGTGTTTATTCGACGAACGTTACGATTTCATCAAGCGGGCGACGTTGCTTATCACGTTTCGGTTCGTCTGCCCGGTAACCAAATGCAACCATGACCGGAACCGTAAAAACAGAACGATCGAGCAGTCCACGATCGACGAGTAATTGCTCGACTGCTTGTTGGTCAAACCCTTCGATTGGACAGGAGTCAATCCCGATTTGTGCTGCCGTCGACATCATGTTTCCGAGTGCAATATAGGCTTGTTTCGCTGCCCAGTCTTCCATCGCTTTCGAGTTATGACCGATCGCGAAATCCTCATTTAAAAACAGACCGTATCGCTTCGTCCGTCCGACTTTCGCTTCTTCAGATAGACCAAGAAAATTCATTATCTGCGTGACATGCGGTCCATCTGTCTGCATTTGTTCTCCTGTCCGAGCGAGGAATAAGACAAAATGACTCGCTGTCGGTAATTGTCCTTGTGCGCCCCAAGAAATTTCTTTTAGCGCTTCACGGATTTCTGGATTTTGAATGACGAGCATGTTCCATGGCTCATATCCGAACGAGCTCGGTGACAGACGCGCCGTTTCCAAGATAAAACGGAAATCCTCTTCTGGGATCATTTGACCGTTAAATTCCTTTGTGGCATGACGAGATTGAAATGCTTCGAGAATCGCTTGTTTTTGTTGTTGTTTTTTCATAAAAAATACCTCCTTTAAAATGATGACTGCTTTTGTTATATCAAATCTGATTTTAGACCGCCTCTGATTTGCTCAGATCAAGCTTCACGTTAGTTTTAAGACGAAACGGGAAATAACAGATTAACGTTTTCTCTTTCTTTATTTCTAATTTTTTTAAGAGCGCTTAAACAACTCCTTTTTTTAGAATCCCTTCCTGTAAACTAATGGTTTCTTTGTTTTCATTTCCTGGTTAATTTGCTTTTTTACCAAAATGTTTGTTACGGTAGTACCCTGCGTGATTAGGTTTTGTTATCGGACAAACGGGGAATTATTATTGTCGTTGTTATCATTCGATTCAAAACAACCATGTAAAATTCGAAAGAAGGTGTGGAACACGATGGAAAATAATCGAAAAAGTAAGATCACAAAAGTCTTTATGGTATCTGTCATTTTCTGTGTGCTCTTTACCATATGGGGAATCTTACCGGAATCCCTAATCGGTGCAGCTAGTCTCGGAAATGTCACATCAATAGCACAATCGTTTGTCTCCAACCGTTTGGGTTGGCTTTATCTCCTCGGAATGAGCGCATTTCTCTTAATTGCCATCTTTCTTATTTTTTCCCGCTTCGGTTCAATCCGACTCGGTAAGGATTCAGACCGTCCTGAATACAGTTTGCTTTCCTGGTTCGCCATGCTCTTTAGTGCTGGTATGGGAATTGGGCTTGTTTTCTGGGGTGTCTCAGAACCACTGACACACTTCCATACGCCACCAATCGCAACAAGTGACCCGACAGAAGCCGGTCCTCTTGCGATGCGTTATTCATTCTTCCACTGGGGCTTGCACCCTTGGGCACTATACGCAGTTGTCGCGCTTGCGATTGCTTACTCGACATTCCGTAAAGGGCGTCCCGCTACTATCGGGGATACCGTCGCTTCCCTAATGAAGCCGCGCTATGAAGCAGCTGGTAAAGGAACAGTTGAAGTACTCGCAATCGTTGCAACAGCATTTGGTGTCGCAACATCACTTGGTCTTGGTGCGCAGCAAATCTCAGGTGGACTGAACTTCTTGACAAGTAGTATTCCGAACTCATTTGCTACACAAATGATCATTATCGTGATCGTCTCGGTCCTTTATATGATGAGTGCCGCATCTGGTCTTGATAAAGGAATCGTTCGTCTCAGTAACGCCAACATTGTTCTTGCTGTTCTATTGATGATTGGTGTCATGTTCCTCGGACCATTTAGCTTCATCATGGACCTCTTCGTGCAAACGACGGGTGCTTATCTGCAAAACTTACCAGTCATGAGTTTCCGTGCATCTGCCTTCAACCCAGATGAACGTGAGTGGATCAACGGTTGGACGATCTTCTACTGGGCATGGTGGATTTCATGGTCACCATTCGTCGGAACATTCATCGCTCGTGTCTCGAAAGGACGGACGATTCGTGAGTTCGTCATCGGCATCATGCTCGTTCCAACGATTTTTGGTCTCCTTTGGTTCTCAGTCTTCGGTGGTTCAGCGATTTGGAACGAACTGTTCCAAAACGTCGACCTAATCTCGACTGTCAACGATAAAGGGGTTGAAACTGGAATGTTTGCATTGTTCGAGACATTCGGTGGCTTAGGAACGTTCCTCAGTATCGTTGCCGTCTTCTTGATCACGACGTTCTTCATCACTTCAGCTGACTCCGCGACATATGTTCTCGGTATGCTATCGTCTGGTGGTAGTCTGATGCCAAGCTTACGCATTAAGCTCGCTTGGGGTGTCGTCCAGTCATCGATTGCCGCTGTACTCTTATATGCTGGTGGATTAGGTGCGTTACAGGCTGCTGCCATATTAGCCGCTTTCCCATTCATCTTCGTCGTCGGGATGATGGTCATCGCCCTATTCAAAGATTTGTCGGATGAACCCGACGCACAAAAAGAAGCAACTGAATTAAAACAAGACGCTTAAATCGAATTGATTTCCTCCTTCCGTCGCATACGGAAGGAGGTCTTTTTTGTTATCCTGAATTATGATTAGTGGAAGAAATGAGGTGGCTTATGCGTAAACGTACACGCTGGCTGTTATCCCTTGGCGTTCTCGCCTTAGGAAGCTGGTTTTTATATCGTGAAAACAACATCATCGATGTCTCACAGGTGACGGTGGCGTCCAGCCGTTTACCGGAAGCGTTTAACGGATATCGTGTCGTGCAGGTCGCAGATTTACATGGCAAGACGTTCGGGAATGAACAACAACGATTACTGAAAAAAATCAATCAGGCAGAACCAGACCTCATTGTCATGACTGGTGATTTAATTGATTCGAGACGAAACGGTGAAGAAGCTGCCCTTACACTCATGAAAGCACTCGTCGATCGATACCCGGTCTACTTCGTCACCGGGAATCATGAGGTTCGACTCAATCTAACGATTTTGCCAAAGCTTGAACAACTAGGTGTCACCGTTCTCCGGAATGAATCGCGCGTCATCGAATACCAAGGTCAATCGTTTTCGTTACTGGGTATCGATGACCCGACGACGACACGATGGCGCGAAGGACTGTCGGAACCGGATGGGATTCGTCAAAGTCTCGATCAAGCACTGCAAGACGTGTCACCTGATGCGTTCCAGCTCTTGCTTGCGCATCGTCCGGAATATAAATCCTTGTATGCCGAGCGTTCCGTTGATCTCGTCTTATCCGGTCACGCCCACGGCGGACAGATCCGCTTACCTTTTACGGAAGGTCTGTATGCGCCTGGTCAAGGATTCTTTCCAGCGGTGACGGCAGGTCGCTATCAGGAACAGCAGACGGAACTGATCGTCAGTCGTGGTCTCGGGAACAGCCTGTTTCCATTTCGTCTGTTCAATCATCCAGAACTCGTCGTCTTGACGCTGAAACGACCATGAAAAAAGAACGTGTGCCGCGGCACACGTTCTTTTTTTAGACCAACGCTTCATGTAAAGCAGCGTCAGCATTTTCCCACATCTCCGGTTTATGTGTCTGTAAGAAATCACGCAGTAATTCCTTTGAACGCTCATCCATGTGATCGACGACGATCCGTCCTTTAAGGGATTTATCCATCTTATTGACATGATCAGCAAGAATCTTGAATCCGCGACGTGCTTCCGCATCGACTAGCAGATCGCAGGCAGCGACACCACCATAATAGAATCCTTCTGGCTTACGACCGACCGTCACCCAAACGATCCAGTATAATTTACCGTTTGGCGTATCGGCTTTATCCGTCGTGAATTTGACGCGTTTCTCGATGGCTGCTTTCGCGTGCATCGCGCCCATATCGATGTAAGCTTCACCGTCTTCCGGAGAAATGATGACGGGTGACATACTGTTTAAACTGAGTGTTCCGACACCAAATCCTCCGTGACCGTCTGTAGAGTTATCTGAAATGATATTGAAGTTAATCTTTTTTTCCATCGTGTTTTGTCCCCTTTTAATCCTGTTGCTTCTATCATACCGTATTCCGAGGTGTCTGCAACCCGTCACTCGTAACGGAGAAGCTGTAATTGTTCCTCTGTCGCTCGGCGAATCGTCGGGAGACGATAACACGTCATGGACGCAATTTCCTCGTGAGCCGGGGGATTAACCTCTTCAAGGTGAAGCAAAGCGCGATCAAACAGGGTTTGCGCCGCACGACCGAACAAGAAGAGACGTTCCAGCGAAAAACACCGCGACCGAATCGCACGTAACTGATGCGCGAGTTCTCGTACCTTCGCCTCGACCTCTTCTTCCATGTCAGCTGTCGGTTTTCGATTTTGAAACAACGGTTTGAAACGTACATCGTCTTCAAGCAACGTCAACATCCCGTATCGCTTTGCTTCTTTTTGATTCAGCAGTTGAGCGAGTTCTTTATCCGTTACGAGTCGTCCGAATGGAATGTTCTGTTCAAAGACGATATCTGCGACTTCGAGTCCTTTAGCACCAGACAACGGATAATTCGTATCTTCCGTTAACGCCCGATCAAAAATCAGTAACGTATGAATCTTCTTCCGTATGATTGCGTCCATATGTCTCTCCTTTTCTGCCGTATGTGTATGACTACCTTCGCTTCCGACAAGAATAGCTCCTACCTTATACCCTTCTTTTTCGAAAACGATGTTCGAATTGACGAATCCCCTATCGAATGCGCTATACTGATGGCGTATCGTCATCAAGCTAGAGGGGGAAATGAAGTCATGCCATATGTTACGGTTAAAATGTTATCGGGTCGTACAGTCGAACAAAAACGTGCTTTGATTGAAAAAGTCACGGAAGCAGTGTCGGAAACGACGAATGCTCCTAAAGAAAACATCACGGTCTTCATCGAAGAGATGGAAAAAACAGATTACGGTCAAGCTGGCGTCATGTTCGCGGATAAATAACCAACAAGAGACGTCCGGTCGTTACCGCACGTCTCTTTTTCCCATCTACTTGATCTCTAAGGAGGAAAACCTATGACTACTGTTACTGTATTTGGTGCGACCGGTCGAACAGGTCGACCTTTGATTGATCGGTTATTAGAAGACGGCTACGACGTTCGTGCACTCGTACGTTCCACGTCACCGGACTTACCCGTCCATGACCGACTTCACGTCCTGACAGGAGATGCGACAAATCCAGAGGATCTCGAACAAGCACTTGTAGGAAGCACCGCTGTCTTCAGTTGTCTCGGTACCGATCAACAGCAGGTCCTTTCGACAGCGATTCCACATCTCGTCACGAAGATGAAGGAAGCAGGCATCGAACGGATCGTCTTCATCGGTACAGCAGGCATTCTCGATGCATCAGAAGAACCAGGAAAGTATCGTTTCCAATCGAGTGAGTCCCGTCGACGCTCGACAATCGCAGCAGAGGATCACCTGAAAGCTTATTTAACTTTAAAGGATGCAGACGTCGACTTCACCGTCATCTGTCCAACACAACTGACGGAAGACAAAGCACTTGCTGCTGACGACCTATTGATCGAGACGACACGTTTCACTGCACCGACAGGTCCGATTCCCCGGGAAAACGTCGCACAGTTCGCCTTTGAAGTTTATCGTGACGGAACACATCATCGTGTCCGTGTCGGGATTGCTTCGCATGGATCAACTGAATGAAAAACAAAAAGAGCAATGGATCTGCTGATCCATTGCTCTTTCATATGTGTAACGATTATAGCAAGACGCTGACGACGATTGCCGTCAAGACACTGACGAGTGTTGCGCCGTAGAGTAACTTCAGACCAAAACTAGCTGCAACGCTCCCTTGGCGATCATTCAATCCTTTAACCGCACCAGCGATGATTCCGATCGACGAGAAGTTCGCAAACGAGATCAAGAAGACAGACACGATTCCGAGTGTACGTTCCGAGAACTCTTTCGTGTACTCAGGAAGGCTTAACATCGCGACAAATTCATTCGTGATCAATTTCGTTGCCATGACACTACCCGCACTGACGGCTTCCGCCCATGGAACACCCATGATGAATGCGAATGGTGCAAAGATGTATCCGAGAATTTCTTGGAACGAGATACCGAGAACCATCAGGAAGATATCGTTGACCATTCCGATCAAAGCATTGTAACCGATCAACATCGCACCAACGATGATTGCGACTTTGAATCCATCCATGATGTATTCGCCGAGCATTTCGAAGAACGTTTGCTTCTCTTCGACGATTTCAAGAATATCTTCTTCCGGGTCAACCGTGTATGGGTTGATGATTGAGACGATCATGAAACCACCGAACAAGTTCAAGACGATTGCTGTAACGACATATTTTGGTTCTACCATCGTCATGTACGCACCGACGATTGACATCGAAACCGTCGACATTGCTGATGCACACAATGTGTAAAGACGGTTTGCTGGTAATTGACCAATTTGTTTTTTTACTGTGATGAATACTTCTGATTGTCCGATCGCAGCTGAAGCAACCGCGTTGTAAGACTCGAGACGCCCCATCCCGTTGATTTTCGACAAGACGAAACCGATACCGCGCATCAAGATCGGTAAAATCTTTGTGAATTGTAGAATTCCGATCAAGGCAGAGATGAAAACGATTGGTAGCAAGACATTAATGAAGAACGGTTGTGCACCTTCGTTCGCTAGCCCACCAAAGACGAAATCAATCCCGATTGCCGCATAACTCAGCAGTTTTTCAAAGACTTTCGCGACGCCACGAATGACGATATATCCGAACGATGTATTGAGTAAAATGAACCCAAGTACGAGCTGAAGAACTAGCATGACCGCAAGCGGTTTCAATTTGATGCCTTTACGATTGCTGCTGACAAGGAGCGCCAAACCAAAAACGATAGCCAGTCCGAGTAGTGCGATAAGATATTTCATGAAGTACCCCTCTATCTATTAGTTGTTTATCAGTTGTACATTCGTACGATGTCTGACGTTTAATTTCTTTCCAAGTAATAGAATAATCAATATTTCGAAGAACTACAAGAGGAAAAGTTCATTTAGTAACCGCTTTCGTTATTTTCATAGACTTTCAAGACAAACTTTTCCAAGCGTTCCCGAACATTGTCCTGACTGAGGTTTTGCCTTCCATATGCTTTCCACCCCGAATAGACGTCAATCGTTTCCGGTCCAAAATCAAAAACAGCCCGAATATCCCACCCGTGATCGTACAAACGGTTCGTCTGTTTAAGGTAACTTTTTAAAAAATGATCCGCCATCTCGACGGATTCGAGCAAGGCAAGATTCAAACGACAATGCGCAAGGTCGACTTCAATGGGACCTACACACGCATTAATCCAATCAATCGTATGACACGTCCCATCCATTTCGTATAACACATTGACCGGATGGAAATCCCGATGAATAAATCGGATTGTTTGACTTTCGATCGGTTCGACCGCCAGTAGCTGACGCCATCTCTCCGGATGCTGCGTCCACGTCGGAACGTGACGTTCCGTCGCATACGGCTGATAGACATAAAGAGATTCTGGTATCGGTAGTGTATGGATTGCCGCAAGCATCTGTGCTAGTCGTTCGACATATTGCTCATCTACCTGATCAAGCCGGATCTCTCCCGGTGAACGCGTCATATATATCCACGGCGGTATTTCGTCCCTAACATCTGTTTGATAGTCCAACACATCTGGTGCTAAGTCACCTGCTGCTCGTAACGCAAACACCTCGTGCAAGACAAGATCAGGCTCCTCATGTAGCCAGTCCTGATTCGTATGGACGCGAAGAATTCCCTCACCGACCCGAAAAACAAGGGAGGATGTCGCGCCTTTTAAGACTTCGACCTCTCCCCCCTCCTGTCCAAGCTGTTGCAAGATGTTCGTAAGGACAGCGGACGATATCATGATGTCACATTACCAATCAATAACTGGTCGATTTGCATCTTCTCATTCGCATGTTCGCGCAAGTCGTGCAAAATTTCTTGCGGGAAGAACAGCTTCTCATCCGTTTGGCGTGACGTCGCAATGGCTTGAACGAGCGGTGAAACTTGCGAAATCTCTTTCATCTGCCCACCCTTCATCTGTAGCATGATCGGCTGCTTACTAATTTCACCGTTATCTCCATATAAATCGTAAGGAAGACGACTGAGTTTATCTTCAAGCAGATAATACGTCGGATTCAAGCCGATTGCTTCGAACAACTCACACAACTTATCGTGGACGAGTTCCCGTTTTTCAGCCGGGTAATCGACATACTTAAACAACTTCCGGTCAACGAATCGCCTCGAGAGATCTGCAAGGATTGGATCCTGCTCATTCGCCCACTGCTGAAAATAGAAGTAGACGATTGTCTCATCGAGCCCAAGGAAATCACGCAACTCCATCTTCTGATCAAATAGCGGCATCAAATGGATTGGTGCGATCGCAAACGGATATGCGGACAGGTACAACTCCTGCGCCCGCTCAAGAATAGCCTTTAATAGGTAATCACTCGATCGTGTCACCGGATGCAGGTAGACTTGCCAATACATCTGATACCGCCGCATGATGTAGTCTTCGATCGAATGCATTCCCGATTGTTTGACGACCATCTGATTATGGGCTGGACGCAATACCCGAAGCATCCGCTCGAGATCGAATTTTCCGTAGCTGACACCGGCAAAATGCGCATCGCGCAATAAATAATCCATCCGGTCAACGTCGAGTTGTGAGCTGATCATCGTAACAAGCAGTTGATTCGGGTGCGTCTTGTTGATGATCGACGCTACTTCTTCCGCAAATCCGTCTCCGACTTGGTCGAGGACTTTCTTGATTTCCGTATCCCCGAGAATGATTCGCTCCGTCCACGTCTCGTGGTTAACACCGAAGACGTTCTCGAATGCGTGCGAAAACGGACCGTGTCCGACATCGTGTAAGAGTGCCGCAGCCAGTGTCAACTCCCGGTACTGATCGTCCCAATCGGCGCGACCGTTGAAGACATCGATCAGTTGACGCGTGATTTCATAGACACCGAGCGAATGATGGAACCGTGTGTGCTCTGCTCCATGAAACGTCAAAAAGGATGTTCCGAGTTGTTTGATTCGGCGTAGTCGCTGAAATTCACGTGTACCGATCAGTTGCCAAATCAACTGATCACTGACATAGATATAGCGATGAACCGGATCCTTGAAGACCTTCGTTTCCTTTAATTGTCCTAATGATTGATACATATGTTTCTCTCCTTTAAATCGTGTCTATATCGTTGTTGTTCGGTTTTGTTTCCAAGGATTCCTGTCTCCCGCGGCGCTTCGCACAGAAACTTTACACACCCTATGCTATAATGATGTCGCAAATCTACAATAAAGGAACGAGCCTATGGGAATCGAACTCTTAAAACAAGAACATTATCGTATTTTTGATCAAACGTCACTCGGAACTGCTTTCCATGCGACACAATCGTTTGCGATGGACGACACATTATGTGCCTCTGTTGCAACAGAAGGAGCCGCACTCCGCTCTTGGATTCACCACGAAACCGTCGTCCTCGGCATCCAGGATGCCCATCTTCCTCATCTTGCTGACGGTGTAGCCGTTCTGCATGAACATGGTTTCTCGCCCGTCGTCCGTAACTCAGGTGGTCTTGCCGTCGTCCTTGATGCCGGTGTCTTGAATATTTCGCTCGTCCTACCGGAACGCGGTGGGATCGATATCGATAGTGGTTACGAAGCGATGCTTGCGCTCGTCCGCCATATGTTCGCGCAAGAAACAGACGCGATCGTCGCTGGTGAAGTCGTCGGATCGTATTGTCCCGGTTCTTATGACTTGTCGATTGCCGGTAAAAAGTTCGCCGGTATCTCGCAACGTCGTGTTCGTGGCGGAGTCGCTGTCCAAATCTACCTTTGTGTCAATGGAAGTGGAAGTCAACGCGCCGCTTTAGTCCGTGACTTTTACGCGGCAGCGCTTCAAGGTGAGACAACAAAGTTCATCTATCCGACCGTCGTGCCGGAAACGATGGCGTCACTCGAGGAACTGCTTGGTACTTCCTTAACGGTCGAGGAGTGCTTACGTCGTGCGTATGAGGCGTTACTTGCGCTCGGCGCTGATTTGACGCCCGCGACGTTGACGGAACTCGAGAACGAGCGTTTCGGCGTCAACTTGAGTCGGATGCTTGATCGAAACGAAAAAGCCCTAGGTTAAGAAAGGAGAGAGCGTGATGATCCGATTGATCACAGATAGTGGTGCTGATGCACCAAAAGACATGTTAGATGCTTATGATTTTACGGTCATGCCATTTGGCGTATTGATCGACGAAGACACGTTCTTCGACGGAGAATCGATATCTCCGAAACAACTGTATGATAAGATGCGTGACGGTGCAGCACCGAAGACATTCCAGGTCGAAGTCAGCCGGATGGTCGAGGTGTTCACGCGTCATTTCGAACAAGGGGATCCCTTCCTCTATCTCGCTTTTTCAAGTGAATTATCTGGAACATACCAAACCGCGAAGATGCTCGCAGATGAACTTGCCGAAAAATATCCGAACGTCCCCTATCTCGTGCTCGATACGAAAACCGCTTCGACAGGACAAGGATTGTTCGTTCTTGACGTCGCAGAATATGCGAAGACGCATTCGTTTGAAGAAACAGCGGCTTATGCTGAAGCCAAGGTGAATACGATTCGTCATCTGTTTACAGTCGAATCACTCGAATATTTGATGCGCGGTGGACGCGTTTCGCGAGCTAGCGCCTTCATTGGTGGTCTCTTATCGATCTTACCGCTGTTGACAGTCGAAGACGGGAAGTTGATTCCAAAAGAGAAAATCCGAGGTCAGAAAAAGGTCATGAACCGGATCGTCGAGTGGATGGAAGAAGCACGTCCTGCGATTGACGGACACCGAATCATGATTGGTCACGGGGATTCAATCGAACGGGCAGAACAGTTAAAACAATCGATTGAAGCACAATTCTCACCAAGCGAAGTCATCTTGACGATCGCCGGCGCAGCCATCGGTTCACATACTGGACCGGGACTTGTCGTCATTGGGTATGACCTTCCACGTTAACGGCATTCATTCTTACTTCATTAAACGAGGCTGACTCAAAAAAAAGAACGACTCGTCTGTTCACGCCCTTTCCTCAGGCGAGACACAAGCCAGTTTTCCTGCTTCATTCAAGCAGGAAAGCGGGTCTTGTTTGTCTCTGACAGCGCATAAATGCGCTTATTCCTGTAGGAGTTGCGTGTGACGCGTCATTCTTTTTATTACGAGATAGGGGTGGCAGATCATCATTCTGCCACCCCTATCTTTGTAGAGACTGACTTTTGAGTCAGCTCCGTTTTTTATGAATTGTATCCGAAGAACAGCAGTGCCATGCTTAATCCAAGCGAGGAGACGATGAACACGATCGCCATCCCACCCATTCCGAAGACTAACAGTTTCGGTAAATCACGTCGCTTCTTAAGAAGGGCTGTCAATAACCCGACGTTGATCAAGAAGACGACAACGAACGGGAGCAACAACATCCAACGCTCTTGCAGTAACGCTAAACCATCCATGATGAGATATCCTTTCAGAAACTACTTCTACTAGTACATAGTAATGATATCAGTCTTCTGTTTTCGACGCTGCCACCGCATCATGGGAATTCAAGTTGACCGTCAACGGCTTTGCTGTTCCTTTACCAGAGAAGTTCTCGATCAACTCTTTGACATCTAACCCTGATGAGGCTTTTAACGTCTCTTGCAGTGACGCCATCAAATCTGTCGCGTACCCTGTGACACGGTTCGCACCGCCACCTTCACCACTACCTGTATCGACGACCGTGATCTTATCGATGTTACCGAGTGGTGCTGCAATCTCTTTCGCGTATTCTGGCATCATCCGAATGACCATGTCAAGGATTGCTGCTTGTCCGAATTGTTCGAACGCCTGCGCGATTTTTTCTTTCGCTTCCGCTTCGGCAAGACCTTTCAAACGAATGATGTCTGCTTCTGTTTCCCCTTGTGCTCGCTCAGCGTCCGCTTTCGCAAGACCATCCAGACGAATTCGTTCTGCATCCGCTTTTGCCGATGCCTCGATCCGGTATTTCGTTGCGTCTGCTTCCGCATATTGCTTCGCACGGTCCGCTTGGGCAGCTTGCTCAATCGAGTAACGATCGGCATCGGCACGTTTTTTGACTTCCGCATCGTATTGTTTCTCACGACGGAGGATTTCTCGTTCTTCAAGCTCGATTTGTTTTTGACGCTCGATGATTTTGATTTGCATCTGTTGCTCGGTGACTTCTTGTTGTGCGCGTGCATTCTCAAGATCATATGCTTGGTCGGCTTTCGCCTTCGCGATATCTTGTTCGCGGCGGTAGTCTGCCATCTTCAACTGATTTTCTTTTTCCGCTTCAGCGATTTCCGTTGCACGTTCGAGTTCTGCTTTTTTCGCATCTTTTGAAGCTTCCGCCCGTTTGATGCGTGTCTCTTTTTCAGCGTCTGCCGTTGCGATGTCCGCATCCCGGCGCACCTGTGCAATCCGTGGTTTCCCGAGTGATTCTAAATATCCATTTTTATCTCGGACGTCTTTGATCGTAAACGAAACGATGACGAGTCCCATCTTCGCCAGGTCTTGTGATGCGACCCGCTGGACTTCTTGCGAGAACTTATCGCGGTTCTTATAAATTTCTTCGACAGTCATCGAACCGAGGATCGAACGCAAGTGCCCTTCAAGAACTTCACGCGCTTCCCCTTCGCGCTCTTCTTTTGATTTTCCGAGGAACTGCTCTGCTGCTGTTGCAATCTCAGAAATCGAACTGCCAATCTTGATGATCGCCGTTCCATCAGCCATGACCGGTACACCCTGCTCCGTGTACACTTCTGGTGTCGTGACTTCGAGTTTACTCGATAACAAACTGAGTGGTGTTGCTTGTTGGAAGACAGGTAACACGAATGTTCCGCCGCCGCGAATAATCTTCACCCGGTTGCCGGACTCATCGGTATTAACATTGCGTCCTCCAAGATAACTACCGGATACGATTAATGCTTCTTCCGGACCAACCGTTCGGTACTTCGTGATGAATAGGACAATCAATGCAACGATCAATGCTACTGCAACGATCGATACGATTAACACTGGATTCATGTAAACATCTCCTTTTTCCATTGTTGGGGGTACGTCACGACAGACGCGACGCCTTGTTTCATCTCGATAACAAGTACCTTTGTTCCTTGTGGTAAGGCAGGACCTTCAAACAGGACGGCTGACTTCGATACACGTCCTGAGACGTCATCAAGTAAAATTTCACCATATCCTTCAGTCGGAATCGGCACGATGACGGTTGCGCTACGCCCTTCTAGCATCTGTTCCGAAAATCCAAGCGACTGTTCGGCTTGTGCCATCGGAACGAACAAAAAAATATGCATCAGCGTCGTCACTAACAACGCGATGACACTGCTGATGATCAAAATCAAAATTGAACCAAGCGGACTCAGTTGTTCGAGTCCGAAGCCGATCGCTGACGTGATGATGACGAAAGATAAGATCAACGTAGGATGGAAAATTTGATCGACACCCGGAATGACGTCTGAGAATAAGATGGACACAAACACACCACAAGCAGCGGCCGCTAACGCATATAAATAAAGTGTACTAACGTCCATCTTCGTTCACCTCGATGTAAGGATGTGAGCCATACAGTTCGTGGTAAGCCCTTTGATAAGCAGTCCGGTTTTCCTCAAACAATAAACGAGCCAATTCTTTGTCTCGTTGATCGATTGCCTCTTCTTGACGGCGTAAGTATTTTTTCTGTGCGGCAAAATGACGTGCTAATCTTGCCTCAATCGACGGTTCTCGTTCACGCTGCAACTCCTGTTTCATCGCTCCACTCCTTTCTGAAGTACTGGCTTTCCTTCTCTTCTACGCTTATTTTTTAGAAAATGTTTCAAAATGAATTCCATTTCTTTTCCTTTCATTAAAAGAAAAAACGCTCGTCCCATATAGAGGACAAACGTTTTTGAATAATTAGCGTTTATGAACGATTCGGTCGACGAACAATCAGACCGTAATAGAGGATGAGCGCCAGGCAATCTAAGGTCATGATGATTAACCCCATCGGAACAGCCGATTGCTCTCCCATGATCCCGACGAGTGGTGACACGAGCGAACCGACGAGCATCGGCAAGAGCCCTAAAAGAGCCGAGGCACTGCCTGCCGTTGCTCCGTAATTTTGCATCGCTAAGGTAAAACCGAGCGTCGAGATCAAACCGACGCTTGAAACGACGAAGAATAGTGGAATCATGACGAAGATCAGCTGATCCGTTAACGTCAAGGCGAGGAACAATAAGATGCTCGCACTCGCAACGATCGTCAAACTGGTTCGCATCAGCCGCTCTGAATCAACTCGACCAGCAAGGCGACCGGCGATCTGTGCTGCTAAGATGATTCCGATTCCGTTTAAACCGAACAAAAAACTGAACTGTTGCGGCGAAGCGCCATAAATATTTTGTAAGACGAATGGTGAACCCGAGATGTAGGCAAACATCGCGCCCATGACGAATGCTTGCGCAAACGCATAACCGATGAAGACGCGATCCGTCAATAATCGTCCGAACGTCTTCAACGTCGTCGTCAGGTTTCCTTCGACACGTCTATCAAGCGGAAGCGTTTCCGGTAAACGGAGTGCGACGGCAAGTAACATCATCGTGCTTAAAATCGCAAGCAAGTAGAAGACAAAATGCCAGTCACCGAACCGAAGCAACTGTCCGCCGATGACGGGTGCGAGAATCGGTGCCGTTCCGTTGACGAGTGACAAGGCAGCAAAAAACCGCGTCAATTCAGGTCCGTCAAACAAGTCACGAACGATTGCCCGGGAAATGACGATTCCTGACGCTCCAGCTGCCCCTTGGATGAATCGAAGCGCAATCAACACTTCGATCGTCGGTGCCATCGCACAGGCGAGAGAAGCGAGCAGATACGCAAGTAAAGCAATCATTAACGGACGCTTACGTCCACGAACATCACTGAGCGGACCAACGATCAATTGTCCGAGCGCCATTCCGAGCATACAAGCCGTCAAACTCAATTGGATCAGTGACGCACTCGCATCAAACGAGCGTGACATATCCGGAAAAGCAGGTAGATACATGTCGATCGAGAGCGGTCCGAGTGCAGCAAGCGAACCGAGGATCAAGATCAACGTTAAGCGGCGAGGGGTCATGGTTTCTTTCGTCATGACGTCACGTAATCCAAATCATGCAGGACATAAGCGAGGAAAAAGACGACCGATGGATTTTCATATGTCATCTGAACCTTTTTGAGTTGGGCGCGGTAACCGGTCTCATACTCGACCCCGTTCAACTTCCGTTCCATGTTCATTTTAATCAATGCGTCGAGTTTATCGATCACATCGACCATCTGTCCTTCGTATGTCTCGTCTTTTGCTTCAACGACGAACCGACGGAATGGTACTCGGATTTCTTTCGGTAGATTATTGATCAACGTCTCTCCTTCTGCCCGTTCGTAAGCTTCGAAGGCTGCTGCTGTGACCGGTGTCGCATGTTTGACAGGTCCAAGAACATCTCCCGTCGTTCCTTCAACGAGATCATGACACAAGAGACGCGAGACGACTTCTTCGATGTCGATCGTGACGCCGTACTTCTCTGATTCAATCAGACCATTGAAGATACCAAGCGAGGCTGCTCGAAACGCATGTGTCGCGTCGTTATCATCAATCGTATTGAAACGTCCTTTCCAGCGCCGAATCGTATCCATCATCAAGACGTTTTCAATGAAATGAGACATCTCATCCTCTTCCATGACCGACTGTGTCAAGCGACGGATTGAAACGAGTGGGTGTCGTTCTAGAACAGCCTGTAATTCCGCTGCTTTTTGTTCGAAAAAGACGGACTCCGTCATCCGTGCTTCTCGGCGTGCGTACAACATCGCATCGAACGTATCGATGGCTTCGACGATCCGCCCTTCCGGCGATTCATCCTCTGCATGAACAAGATACGTCGTAAAGGCTGGTTGAAGCGACTTCGAGAGTAAGGCGACGAGCTGTTCACTTGCTTGTTGTTCCATTGCCTGAATGTGTGCATGTAACGTTGGCTCTTTTTTTGTCCGGTGTTTGATTGGTCCGGTGATGACTTCGTTCATGTCATGGAATAAGGCTTTTCCGAGCAATGTCAGGCGGTCGACTGGTGGTTGCCCGTCTGCTTCTTCTAAATAGCTTGCCATCAAACTGAATAAGGCAACACGAAAGCTGTGACTGGCTGCGTTATCCGGAAAACGTGGTGCATATTCATCCCACCGTGGAACGTTTTGCATCCGCGTCAGCATCCGAATGAAATTACCGTTTTGCATGAAATCTCTCCTAACGAAAGACGGACAGAGAGTACCCTGCCCGCCATTGTATTATTTTGCTGATTTGGTTGAACTGCTTCCGCTACGGAACCAACCAATGATTAAAATCAGAGCAAGTACGACCCAGAAGATCGTTTGCCATAGTGTACTCTCTGGAAACTCATGCGGCAAGACGTCGATTGACGGATGCGCGAGTGTCATGACGACCAGTTTTACACCAACCCATGCGACGAGCCAAAAGGCAGCTTCTTCGATGCCTGGTCGCTTTTGGAGCAAGACAACGAACCAGCTCGCGAAGTAACGCATGATGACGAGACCAATGATCCCACTGAAGAAGACGACCCAGAATTGTCCTGTATTCAGACCACCAATCGTTCCACCAATCATCGGTAGTGTCGTCGCCATCGCGACAGCGGCAAGTGTCGAGTCGACAGCGAACGCTAAGTCAGAGAACTCGACTTTAACGACCGTCCACCAAAAGTTCGGTGAGGCTTTTTGTGAGGCAATCGTGTCCGGTACTTGGTGTTTATTCGATCGTGCCTCGACGATTCCTTTAAACGCGACGTAGAAAAGGTAAATCGCCCCGAGTGCTTGAAGTTCCCAAATCGTCGCTAAATACGAAGCAAAGAAGATTGCCACGAAACGTAAGACGAGTGCTCCGACGAGACCATAGAAAAGCGCCTTTTTACGTTGATCATCTGGTAACGGTCGGACCAGGACCGCCATGACCATCGCATTGTCGGCGGATAGTAATCCTTGCAAAATGATCAGTACGAGCCCGACGGTCGCATACTGTGTAATTAATCCAATATCCATACTAACGAATCCCCTTTATTGTTCAGTCTATTTATTATATGCCGGTCGTTCGGAAAGAAAAAGATGCAAGCTCGACTGAAGTACTTAACCTTGTGTTTTATTCCCATTGTTTAAGAAAACCTAACACAAAAAAACGACCCGTCATCGACGGATCGTTCCATTTTTTATAAGTTTTGATCAACTTTCTTTTCAGCATCTGGATTTGGTTTCGTTTTTGGTGAAGAGAACCAACCCCAAAGAGCAAGACCGACCATGACTGTCCAGAAGAATGCCTGCCACGGTGTACTGTGGGCGAATCCTTCAGGAAGCTTCAAGGATTCAAAGATCGTTCCTTCGATTGATGCGTGGTATTTCGGGTGTTCAAGCGCTAGAACGGCTAGCTTCACACCGACCCAGGCGACGATTGCAAAGGCTGCTGTCTCAAGACCTGGGCGATCTGCAAGTAACTTCACGAAGACACGGGCCGCGAAACGCATGAGGACGACACCCATTAAACCACCCGATAAGATGACGATGAAGTGACCGGTGTTCAAACCACCGATTTCACCTGATCCCCAGTTTGGAAGGGCAACGGCAAGTGCTACTGCTGCAAGAATCGAATCGACAGCAAACGCTAAGTCTGCGAATTCGATCTTCGCGACTGTCCGCCAGAATTCACCTTTTGAAACTGGCTCCTCCGACTTCGGCTCTGCATCGAGTTCATTTTCGGCGCCATGATTCTCACCAAGTTTCCTTGCCTTAGCGGTCTTATAAATATGCCGTAGTCCCATGATGAGCAAGTACGCCGCTCCAAGTGCTTGGATTTGCCAAATATCGACGAGGAACGAAATCGCGAACAATGCCGCGAATCGTAAGACGAACGCTCCAGCTAGTCCATAAAAAAGTGCTTTCTTTTGTTGTTCTCCTGGTAAGTGCTTAACCATGACCGCGAGTACGAGTGCATTATCCGCTGAAAGTAATCCTTCAAGCGCGATCAAGACGAGTACGACCCAGGCATATTGAAGTAATAACTGCCAATCCATCTCTGTCATCCCTTTCTCTGACTATCTGTAAAATCAAAAATACATTGTATGACTATGACAAAAACAATAATTACACGTTCACCTGAACATATACTATAGGATAATATACCCGATTGCAAGCATGTTATTCCTCCGGCTATGGAATGTGTCGATTTTAAGTCGTGCGAGTTTCGTTTATCGAACGTTCGTGATAAAATTCAAGACAACACTTCTAGTAATGAAACGATGAAACACATTTGCGGAATCATCAGACTTGCTCGTCTCTAGCATTCCTGTCATGTTATTACTATTGAAACACTACAAAAGGACAAAGGGGCCCATAAATATGTCTACCTACCCGATTACGTTACCAACGAAAGAAGAGCGCCATAAGCTGTTCGGTTCGGTACCACCAATCAAAGGAACAAAACCGACTGAAAAAGATAAAATGGTCGACTTGCAAAATACACCGAAGAACTTCCTGTTCGCACTTGACGCTGTTGGAATCTCAAACGTTAAACATCCTGTCGTCATCCAAGACGGGGACAAAACACAAGCGACAGTCGCAACGTTCGAGTTGTCGACGTCACTCGTACAAGACCGTAAAGGGATCAACATGAGTCGCTTAACGGAACAACTTGATCAATACCACAACGAAGGTTGGACAGTCACGAATGAATCACTTATTCAATTCGCGCGTGATTTAGCGGACCGTATGGAACAAACAGAAGGTCAATTGACGATCCGTTACCCATGGTTCTTTACACGTAAAGCACCTGCAACGGGACTTAGTGGGTTGATGAATGCCGAAGTATGGCAAACGGTCAGCGTCAACACGGAAACGAATGAAGCGACATTATCTGTCGGCTTGACGATCAACGTCACGACACTTTGCCCATGTTCGAAAGAAATCAGCGAGTACAGTGCCCACAACCAACGTGGCTACGTCACGATGGAAGCTTCGTTACGTGATGAAGCAGAAGACTTTGACTGGAAACAATCATTGCTTGATGCGGCTGAATCAAATGCTTCTGCCCCACTTCACCCGATACTCAAACGTCCGGATGAAAAACGCGTGACAGAGATGGCATACGAAAATCCACGTTTCGTAGAAGACATGGTGCGCTTGATTGCTGCTGACCTATACGAAATGGATCCAATTGCTTCGTTCTACGTCGAATGTCGCAACGAAGAAACGATTCACCAACATGATGCAATCGCACGCATCACGTTCGATAAAGACGCACAATAAGCAAGCTCGCCGTACTTCCTTTCCACTAGAGGGAGTACGGCTTTTTTGTTTATCGGCATTGCCCTTCGTTTTGCGAGCGTTTACACTTAACTCGAATGGAGGAATACATATGTTGGAACTGATTCCTTTTTTACTCGAGCGACTTGGTATCATGATCATCTTAGCGTTCATCCTCGCCCAGTGGGGACCAACGCGACGCTTGTTGCGTCAACCGGAAGCAGGTTGGCAATTCCGTGTCCTCGTCCTGTTTTTTGCGACGTATGGGATCTTAAGTAACTATACAGGGGTCAAAGTCGACTTAGCAGAATTCTTGCCCCATGCTTGGCTCGAAGAGGTCGACGGAACCTCGGCAATCGCGAATACACGAACGATGATCGTCGTCATCAGTGGATTGCTCGCTGGTCCGCTTGGTGGATTGATGACTGGACTGATCGTCGGGGTTCACCGGTATTCCCTCGGCGGATTCACAGCGTTCGCTTGCGCGCTTTCGACTGTCATCGCCGGTGGTGTCAGTGGATTACTTCGCCCTTACTGGCGTGACCGACTCGGCAGCCAAGCATTGTTACCTGTTTGTCTGACCGCTTTTTTGATGCTATTTGAAATGTCATTGATTTTACTGTTTTCTCGTCCCTTTGATGCGGCAGTCGAACTCGTCCAGTTCATCTTCTTGCCGATGACACTCATCAACGTCCTTGGCGTCTGGTTATTTTTATCAATCATCCGCCTTGCTGCGCGAGAAGAAGAAACCGTCCGTGCACGAGAAGCAGAACGGTCGTTGCATATCGCCGATTTGACGCTTCCGCACCTGACGCGTGGTCTACATATCCATACGGCAGAAGCTGTCGCGGAAATTCTGTTGCAGCAAACACGAGCCGAAGCCGTCTCTTTGACGGATCAGTCCGTTATCCTTGCTCACCTTGGCATCGGAAGTGATCACCATCAAGCAGGTAGTCACTGGACGACAAAACCAACCGAACATGTCTTACAGGATGGACAAGTTCGTCTTGTGACGGAACGACTCGATATCGGCTGTCCCGTAACGGATTGCCCACTTCAAGCGGGCATCATCGCTCCGCTCATCGTCGGGGAAACGACGATCGGGACGTTAAAAGTCTACTATCCCCACGCCGAATTGCTCGACGCCGTGGAAGTCGAACTCATTGAAGGATTAGCAAAACTGTTCTCGACACAACTGGCACTCGGGAACGCACAGCGCCAAGCTGATTTACTGAAGGATGCCGAGATCCGGGCACTCGAAGCACAAATTCATCCACACTTCCTGTTCAATGCCATCAATACGATTTATGCACTGTGCCGAACGGATGTCGAACAGGCACGGACATTGTTGCTCGAATTATCAACGTTTTTCCGTAGTAACCTCCAAGGAGCACGCTCGACGAAAATTCCGCTCCAAAAGGAACTCGAGCATATCGAAGCGTATACATCCCTTGAAGCCGCGCGTTTTCCAAATCGACCGTTCCTCGATATCGATTTAGCGGAAGAGACGACGTCTTTACTCGTTCCACCGTTTATCTTACAACCGTTGATCGAGAATGCGTTCCTTCACGCTTTTTTGAATGAGCAGACGGGATATGTCGGGGTGACGGCATGGTGTGAGGCAGATCAACTTCACCTCGAAGTCGTCGATAACGGACGCGGGATTGAAGCCTCTCGCCTTGCTCGTCTCGGTCGAGAAGTCGTTCCATCTTCTGGTACCGGTACCGCGTTATTCAATACGGCAGAACGAATTCGAAGCCTTTACGGTGAAAAAGGACAGTTTATGATCACGAGTGACGGTCAAAACGGAACGACGATCACAATTCGCCTTCCCATTGAAGTCAGAAAGGAGAACCAGCATGCGCACCTTGTTGATTGAAGATGAACCGCTCGCACGTGACGAGCTCCGTTATCACGTGACCGCAGCCGGTCTTGAAGTCGTCGGAGAAACTGGTAGTGTCGAAGAAGCGGAACGACTCGTCCGCTCCCTTCAACCCGACTTAGTCTTTCTTGATATCGAGCTGACGGATGGAAGCGGTCTTGAAGTCGCCAAACGATTGAAGTCGATGCCACGTCCTCCGGCTCTTTTGTTTGTAACGGCATATGATGCTCATGCACTTGAAGCCTTTGAACTCAATGCCTATGACTACATCTTGAAACCGTATGATCCGGCACGGATCGTGCGCGCCATCGAAAAAGTCGCACGACCGCTTCCGAAAAAAGCACCTCGACTTGAACGTTTAGCTGTCGAAACGGGAGATCGACTCAAACTCTTATCTCCGCAAGATATTGATTACATCGTCGCTGAAAATGGGAAAACGAAAATCGTAACGGAACATGAAGCGTATCCTTCAAACGAGACCTTACTCGAACTTGAACGAAAGCTTCAAGATCATCGGTTTTTACGGGTTCATCGCTCGTATCTCGTGAACTTATCAGCGATTGACGCGATCGAACCTTGGTTTAACGGGGCTTACAACTTAAAGATTCACCAAATCGATGTGCCGGTCAGTCGGACGTATGTCAAACTATTGAAAGAAGCGCTCGGTATTTGAGCGCTTCTTTTTTGTGATTCAAGGTCCTTTTTCAACCTTTCATCGTACAAAATCGACAACTCATCTAAAAATTAAAGAAAGCGCTTCCATAACTTGTATACTAAATCCATCATAGTTCATTCAAGAGGAGGAATTTTAGATGAGCGCTACTCCCATCGTCATTGCTGTCATCTGTATCTTATTAATCGCGTATCGTCTCTACGGTACATTCATGGCCGCGAAAGTCTTAAAAATCAAAGATGATCGCGAAACGCCTGCTCATAAACTAGCGGACGGAAAAGATTACGTTCCAACGAACAAATGGGTCTCATTCGGACACCATTTCGCGGCAATCGCTGCTGCTGGTCCACTCGTAGGACCTGTCCTTGCTGCTCAGTTCGGATACCTTCCTGGCTTACTGTGGCTCTTGATTGGTGCCGTTATCGGTGGAGCGGTCCATGATATGGTCGTTCTTTTTGCCTCGATGCGCCAAGATGGTCAATCGTTGTCCGAAGTCGCTAAAAAAGAATTAGGTCCCGTCGCTGGTTTTTGTGCCGGTCTTGCGATGCTCTTCATCATCACAATCACGATGGCTGGTCTATCGATGGTCGTCCTGCACGCACTTGAACATAACCCATGGGGCACATTCGCTGTCTTCTCGACGATTCCGATCGCGATGCTCGTTGGGATTTACTTACGTAAAGGTGGTAACCTAGCCCTTGCTTCAACAGTCGGTTTTCTACTCATCTTAGCTGCGATTGGTTTTGGTCCTCAGTTGACGGAAACATTCATTGGCGATTGGTTCGACCTGTCCTCTCGTCAGCTCGCAATCGCTCTACCGATTTATGCATTCTTCGCTGCGGCACTGCCTGTATGGCTCTTGCTCGCACCACGCGACTATCTATCAAGTTTCATGAAGATCGGTGTTTTCCTTGCCTTGATCGTCGGTGTCTTCATCATCAACCCGGACATTCGATTCCCAGCATTCACGAAGTTCGTTGATGGCGGTGGTCCAATCATCGCTGGTCCAGTTTGGCCATTCATCTCGATCACGATTGCCTGTGGTGCAATCTCTGGTTTCCACGCTTTCGTTGGTTCTGGTACGACACCGAAGATGATCAATCGTTGGAGTGACATCAAACCGGTTGCTTTTGGTGCCATGCTTGTCGAATGTCTTGTTGCCGTCATGGCATTGATTGCTGCGACATCTCTTGAAGTCGGTGATTACTTTGCCATCAACTCAACACCAGAAGTATTCGCAACTCTAGGTATGAGCACGGTCTACTTGGATGATTTATCTCGTGAAATCGGACTCGACCTTGCAGGTCGAACAGGTGGTGCCGTTTCACTCGCCGTCGGTATGACGTTCATCTTCCGCGCCATCCCATGGTTCAAAGAAATTGCCGGTTTCTTCTTCCAATTCGTCATTCTGTTCGAAGCGGTCTTCATTTTAACTGCAATCGACGCAGGAACACGTGTCGCCCGTTACTTGATTCAAGATTTCTTCGGTGAATTCTATAAACCACTCAAACGCGTCGACTGGATTCCAGGTGCAATCTTTGCTTCAGCACTCGGGACGTTCTTCTGGGGCTATCTCCTGTTCTCAGGTGACATCGGTTCGATTTGGGCATTATTCGGGGTATCAAATCAGCTGATGGCTTCAATCGGCTTGATCATCGGAACGACGATCATCTTGAAAATCGCCGATAAAAAAGTCTATGCTCTGACGACGTTCATTCCACTCGTCTACCTCCTGATCACAGTAACGTTCGCGGATATCTGGATGGTCGCAAACGTTTATGCAAATCCAGATTCTCCAGGATTTAGCGTCTTGAATACTGTCTTATCCGTAACGATGGGACTGCTCGCGATCGTCATTACGATTTCAGCCGTTAAGAAATGGATTGAACTATTGAATTCACCACGTTGGGAAAATCAAAAACGTTCTGCGTAAGCGGATTAGTTATATGATAAAAGGCAGTGGACGCATCCACTGCCTTTTTCGTATCTCCTGCTTAGAACGGATTATAAAATCGATTGCCATCATGGAAAGTGACGACAAACGAGAAAATCGTCAATAGCACTATGCAACCGATCGCGACATAATCGATGCGTGTCATCGTCTGTTGGTTGTACCACGTCCGCTTTCGTCCCGCACCAAATCCACGGAGATCCATCGCATTGCTGACGGTTTCAATTCGTTCGAGACTCGTAAACAGTAACGGGAGTAAAATCTGGATGCTATGGCGCGCCCGTTGCCAAAGCGAACCATGCGAGACGGCAATTCCCCGCGCTTCCTGAGCGTTCGCAATCATTTGAAAGTCCGCTTGTACGTCTGGAATGTAACGGAGCGCTAATGAGACAGCGAAGGCGATCTTATAGGGTACACCAATCCGGTTCAACGAGGACGCGAATTCCGTCGGATGGGTCGTGACGAGAAACAACACAGCAATCGGAACGATCACACTGTATTTTAAGATGAGATTAAACAGATAAAACAATTGTTCTGATGTTATCGTAAAGCGACCAACGCCTTCAAATAAAACGTGACGCGAACCGTAGATTTCAACGCCCTGCTCTGGTTCGAATAGATAAACGGCGAGTGCATTAATCAGGACAAATATTGCTGTAAAGATCAAAACGAATCGGACTTCCCGAAACTGAATACGTGACAATCGGAATAACACGATGCTGACTAAACCAAGAACAAATAAGACACGTGTATCATAGGTAAACATCGTTGCTGTCGTAAATAACAAGAATCCGATCAGTTTCGTCGTTCCCGTCAATCGATGAATCGGTGACGCTTTTTCAATATAGCCAAGCATTTCTACAGCCATTGTTCCCGCTCCTTTCGCTCCGCCGTAATCACGGACTCGACGAATCGTTCCACATCGATGTCGAGATGTTTCGCTATCGTAAAGAGCGATGTTTGCTTTAAATGGGCATGATGCAGCAACTGTTCTTGATTTAACAGTCCAAATGACGTTCCGGCGTAACGGATGCGTCCAGCTTGCACCAGGCAGACTTGATCGCTGTACTCTAAGACGAGATGCATATCATGCGTGATGATGAGTAACGTCATCCCCTCTTGTTTCAATCCTTCTAAAAAGCCCATCATATCCGAATAATGCCGGTAATCTTGACCAGCTGTCGGTTCATCGAGAATCAAGATATCCGGTCGTCGAACGAGAATCGAAGCAATCGTCACCCGTTTCTTCTGACCAAAACTCAGTGCTTGGATCGGCCAATTGCGAAACGGATATAATCCGCAGCGACGTAACGTCTGCTCGAGACGCTCGTTTTCTTCCGCTTCACTCAATCCGAGTGTCTGCATGCCGTAGCGGATCTCTTCCTGCACGAGATGTTTTGAAATCATATGATTCGGATTTTGCAGGACGAATCCAATCGTCCCCGCTCGCTCGGCGATCGATTGGGTCGTGATATCATTTCCATTCAGTAGGATTCGGCCACTCGTTGACCGTTGATAACCACTCAACACTTTCGCAAGCGTGGATTTTCCGGCACCATTCTGACCGACGATCGTTGTCAGTGTTCCTTTTTGAAAAGTCGCCGTCACATCTTCAAGCACTGGCGTTCCTTGATGATAATGAAACGCCAACTGCTCAAGTTCAAGCAATGAATCAGAGATTGCAGCCTCTTTTTGAGAAGCTTCTTCTAAACGTTCTAACACGTCCTTCTGGTTGAACTGCTCTAAAAAAGGATCGATGCGGCTCGGCTGATCCACAGACTCCACGGTCATACCAGCCCAGCGTGCGGCACTGACATAGAGGGGTTCACGCAATATTGCTTGTTGCAGTTTTCCGTTACTTAAGATGACATCCGGATGATCATCGGCGATGATTTCTCCGTCGACCATGACGATGATGCGATCAAATGGAATGACCAGTACATCCTCGATTCGGTGTTCAACGACGATCAGTGTTCGGTTCGTATCGCGTTGCAGTCGATCCATTAACATCATCGCTTCTTGACCCGCTACCGGATCGAGATTTGCGAGTGGTTCATCAAACAATAAGATATCCGCATCTTCGACGAGAACTCCAGCCAATGCCGCCCGTTGTCGCTGACCTCCTGATAAATCATTTAATCGCGCTTGCAAAAGCGTCTCGACGTCCGTCATCCGTGCGACGCGTTCGACGATCTCGTGCATTTCCGGTCGCCCTGTCTGTTTGTTCTCGAGTGCAAAGGCAATGTCTTCGCCAACCGATAAACCAACGAACTGCGCATCTGGATCCTGTAACACCGTGCCAATATGCAGCGAACGATCAAATAACGATAACGTCCGGGCATCCTGCCCTTTGATCAGAACCTGTCCTTTCCACGTTCCCGGATACGAGAATGGAATCAACCCATTGATGCACTGAGCAAGCGTACTTTTTCCTGAACCCGACGGTCCAACAATTAAGATGCGTTCGCCTGCTTGAATCGTTAACTGAATCTGCCGGAGTGTCGGTTCCGACTGACTCCGATATGTAAATGAAAAATCCTGAAATTCAATCACGTTTGTCATGTCTTTCTCCCCCCAAGCTAAATGAGCTATGTCCCTGCCGTTTCTTCGCACAGGATCATAGCTCATTCGGTCAAACTTCGCGTTTCAAGCTGCCTGCTTTACTTCTTGTTTTGGCATACGTGACGAGCAATAACGTTCCGATGACACCGACTGTCAAGATGTTTGATGTCGCAGCGACCGCACCTTGAACGAAGACTTTATTCGCCGGCTCCGTGTAAATTAAAATATCGAGTACAGGTGCGATGATGATCCAACCAATCGCTTGCACGATGGCTTGTGTGGCGTTGAATAAAACGATTTTACGAGTCGTCAATCCGCCTTCTTCTAAACGAATTCGGTTAGCAATCAATCCGATACCAAACCCGACGAACCCGGAGACGATGACCCAACTCCACCACGGGGAACCGTATAAAATCGCATCTTTTAAGCCATGACCGATCAGACCGATCAAGCCGGCTGTAACCGGTCCGAACAAGACCGCCATGAATGCGAGAAATGCATAGGCTGTCTCGATTGACGTGTTCGGTACGCCTGTCGGAATCGCAGCGAATCGACTTAAAATGATGAATACAGCTGCTCCGATCCCAGTTGCGACGATTTGTTTTGTCGTAAATCCTTTCATGTTCGATCTCCTCCTTTAATGTGTTGTACGCTAACACTCCAATCATTTCCGATTCCAACTTCAAATGCATGTGCAAACGAACCTTGATTCAAGGCAAGAGCAATCTGATCCAGCGAATTGATGTAGACAACTCCTGAACCGACCGGCACATCTGCGAACGAATGACCGAAGAGCAGTGTTTGTTCGTAGACGATCCGGTCTCGGTACGAAACCCTTACCTTGACGTGGCTCCCGATATCGAGACCTGTCTGATGGACGAGTGAGACGGGAATGTTCGTCCAGACGTTTCCGAAGCGGACATCGAGAATCTCGACGATACCCGTGACACCGATATCCGACGACGAGGCAGGTGTCCGGTCGAGAAAGACGAGTTCTTCAGTAGTTAAAAGCGGTCCCACCTCTTCGAACGTGATGACGTGACTCGATAATCGCGCACCCGTGAAGGCAAAGATATCTCGTCCGTGAAACGTATACGATTCACCCATCCGAGGCAGACGATGCCGTCGATCATCGAGTTGTCTCACTTCCGCAATGTATCCGGCTTGCCAAAGATGCGTCAACGTCCCATTATCCGGTGTAATGATGTATTGATTGGTCCGTGTTCGCGCGACGACACTCTTTCGCCTCGACCCGACACCCGGATCGACGACAGAAACGAACACCGTTTGCTCCGTCCAGTACGGCACCGTCTGCAGTAACCGATAGGACGCTTCCCAAATGTGGAACGGTGGAATATCATGCGTTAAATCAAAAATCCGAATCTCCGGATTGATGCTATGGGCCACCCCATACATCGCGCTCACTGCCCCATCACTCACGCCAAAGTCTGATTGCAATACCAATGCTTCTGCCATCTCGTCATCCTCCTCCTGCGGGAACGTCTCCACAAAAAAAGACACCACGCCCTCATTTCTCAGGACGTGATGTCTAATCACGTGTACCACCTTCGTTCATGACTCAACTCACGCTCAGCCACCTCTCGGAGTACGAGACTCCATGGAATGCTAACGGTATCCTTCCTACCGGTCGGTTCTACTGATGAACACGGTTCACGTTCTTCCGACTGCTCCGGGACCATCTTCAAGTATCGAAATCGTCTCATTTCCAGCAACAGAGACTCTCTATCGATTTCTGATCACTTTACTCTTCCCATCTACACATGCAAATTAAGTTGTCTGAAAATTTAAATTAATAGTACAACCGTTTTATTCCTGGCGCAAGGTTTTTTACTCAGAAATCTTTAAATTCGTCGTCCGGATCATTCCCCATGGTGACACATCCGCACGGACTTCCAGTGCTTTTGCTTTTTCGTATTGTTTTCCGCTTCCCTGTTCGACATAATACTGCGTCAACTGCGGAATCGATACATATTGATCGTAATAATCGCCGGCGACACTTCCGAAGAATCGTTCATTCGAAATCCGATCGATTTGAGCATAACCGGAAGCATCCGTTTTGAAGCTGACATAGACACGTCCATTTTGAATCCACGGACCAGGTTTTAAATCTGGGTACTGAAGCATCACGTATTCGCCGTAAACGGGATCAAACGGATCAAACGGTTCTGCCCGAAAACGGTACGATGTCCCGAACCAGGAGGTCGCAAAAAAGCTGACGATCAACAGACCGACGGCGCATGTCTGCAATATTGGTATCAGATAACGCTTCATGACGCCACACCTCCTTTACGGCGTAACCACCATAAGACACCGGACAATAGGAAGATGAGGAGCGCACCAATGAGGAAAAATAAGGACATGTTTAAACGATCCCATGCATATATGACATATATCGCAATTTGAACGAGAATGAAATAGAGAAAGGCTGGCCAGACGACTGCATGACGGCGTTCTCGATATAACAGATACAGTAGCGCGGATAATTCAAAGAGAATGGCAAGTAGAATTGCCTGTTCATCAATCCAGAGTACTCCGACGAATCCAAGCGGTACGATGAACAACAATCCACGACGTTTTTGATAGAGAAAGATTCCTAGACCGGTGGAGACGATAGCTAACAGTACCGCTTCTGTCACGGAGGGTAATACGACGTTTGATTCCGCACGAACGGATAAATAGATGATCGAACTGATAGCAGCGACGACCAGATAGACCATCTCGACGATACGGCGATTGGATTCCTCACGAACAAGCCAGAGAACTGGAACAAGCAAAAATAGCGTCCAAATCGGCCAAAGGAATCCGTCATATGATACGAGGAGAAACAAGGATAGACCGCTGAAAAAAAGAAACAGCCAGCTAAATAACAGCGACGGCAGACGTTGGCTGAAGTAAAACCAACTGAACGACAACACGACCATCAGACCGAACGATGTCCAGTCGAGATAACTCGCCTGCTCCTGACCAAAACCACCAAGGCTCGTAAAGATCGTCCATCCGGATAGGAAGGCGACGACACCATATGCTTCATGACGCCAAAGCATATAATGCACTAACGCGGCGACAAACATACACCAACTGAGCAGTGATCCTTCCATCGGCAAGTGAAAACTTTGAACAACTACGAGAATCGAGGCGCCAAACGCTAGGATTCCACCGATTCGAAAGACGACCGGATGAAGAATACGACGACGTTCCGAAAGATCCGCCATGATGTAACAAATCCACATGAGTGCTACGACGAGTCCGATTTTCCAGCCGATCGGCATCGCTTGCCAGTTGGCAGCTAAAAAGCTGAATACAGCCAAGACGACGAAGGTCCCTCCAACAATCAACAAGAGCGGAAGGCGTTGTTTCGTTGAACGTTGCTTTTCATAGTTCATGATTCGTTCAACGGTCGCTTCATCCAAAAGACCTGCATCTTGCCACTCTCTTATTTTACGAAACTGCTTCACCGTACCCACCTCCTTCGAAGTGTTAGATACTAATTAAATTCCCGATTTAACACTGTCTCAAGCCCAGATTCACAGGGATTATAAGCTATTTGTTCCGTTTGTCACCGAATGTTGACAGACAAAAAAACAAGGAAGACGGGCTTCCTTGCCTTTTTTGATTTGATCATTTAAACACGGAAACGGGCAACGAGTACCTGTAGTTCTTCCGCCATATCGGATAATACTTTGGCGGATTGCGAAATCTCTTCCATCGCACTCAACTGTTCTTCCGTCGTCGCTGCGACTTGTTTCGAAGCGGACGAATTCTCTTGCGCGATATGTGCGATTTCCGTCGCTGACGCAGATACTTCTTGGACGTTCGCTGCAATTTCTTCGACCGTCGCCGTCACGTCTTCGATCCGTGGCGTCATTTCCTGCGTTCGTTCGAGAATCTTTTGGAAACGCTCTGCTGATGCTTCTGTCGTCGACAAACCGGCTTTCGTCTGTCCTGAGACTTCCTTCATCATCGTGACCGACTGATCCGTCTCCTGTTTAATGTTTTGAATCAGCTGTGCAATCTGTTTCGTTGAATCCTGTGATTGCTCTGCTAGTTTACGCACTTCACTCGCAACGACAGCGAATCCTTTTCCATTTTCGCCTGCGCGTGCTGCTTCGATTGCTGCGTTCAGTGCTAACAAATTGGTTTGCTCAGCGATACCGTTGATGACATCGACGATTTTTCCGATTTCATTCGAACGATGGGCGAGTGAGCTGATGACACCACCGAAGTTTTGAACGGAGGCATCGATTTCTTTCATCTGCTCAACGTTCTTCAGCACAGCAACTGTTCCATTCTCGGCTTCTGTTGCCGTTGAACGTGACAATTCCGAGACATCGGTTGAGCTCTCAGCGATTCGCATGATGCCTGCTGTAATCGATTGGAGCGAAACAGCATTCGCATCGAGTTGACGTTTCGATTGATCCGCCCCTGCTGCGACCTGTTGAATCGATCCCGCGATTTGCTCAGAAGCGGAAGTCGTTTGGGCAGAGTTCGCCATCAATTCCTGAGAAGAGCCAGCTACTTGTGTAATCGACTGATCGAGATTAATGATGATCGAACGGAGTGAGTCAACCATGACGTTAAAGCTTTGGGCGACTTGACCGACCTCATCATTTGATTCAACGATGACGGGCTCCGTCAAATCACCAGATTGAATCCGTTCTGCTCCACGTGTTAAATGACCGAGTGGGCGAAGAATCGAGCGAAGAATGAAGTAGATGAAGATGGCTGCGACGAGCAACATCCCGCCGATGACAGCAAGCGTTGTCCAAAGAATACTAGATGTCGCACCCGTGATTTCATGATCGTACAGTGTTCCAGCAACCTTCCACTTCGTCAGGTCGTTCGTCATGAAGTCCATCTGTTTGCCTTTGTTTTCAAACTCATAGCCAAACTGCCCTGCTGGGTTAGCGTAAAGTGATGACACCCATTTGCCTGTCGCTTTCTCACCTGGTTTTAATGTCGGATGCGTAACGATTTTTTTCGTAGAATCAAGAATCATTACGTATCCTTCTTTTCCGATTTTGATCTTTTTCGCGATTTCCGCGATCCGGTCGACATCGACATCAATCGCCACGACACCTTTTCCGTTACCTGTCGTCTGCGAGAGCGTGACCATCATCTTGTTCGAGGCAGCATCGACGTACGGATCCGTGATGACGACCTTGCCACCTGCTGCTTCTGCCGATTGATACCACGAGCGTTCCCGTGGATCATAATCATCTGGCATGACCTGTTCCGGGAAAATATTCATATCCCCGTCCGTCGTCGCGAAATAGATGTTCGCCGCCTGCGGATGCATATCGAGATATTCTGTCATTTTTTCCTTTAACGCAGCATTTTGTTTTCCTTTTTGATAGAGCGTTCCGTCAATTCGGTCCGCAAAAAAGGCGACATCGCGCCGCATCGGATCAATGATGTTTTGGATCTCATCATTCATCCGGTCGACTCCACTATGAGCAGATTGAAGAATCTGTTCCGTCATCTTTTGTTTCGCAAGGTCATATGCGACAAAGCCGATTACTAATGCAGGAATCATCAAAAGTAGAACCGATGTCACGATTAATTTTTGTTTGATGCTCATTGTTCGTTTGATCTTTTGTTCCATGTGTCACTCCATTCTCGAGTGCAAGGACTCGCTATTCTACCTTCTCTATCGGAAGAATAACAAAAAATGTTCATAGAAAAATCGATAAACGTGTACTAGTTCACATGAAAAAAGACGACTCAGTTCGAGTCGTCTTCCTTGGTAACGCTTACCTTATGCTTCTTGATCGCCCTTCCAGTTCATCATACCGCCTTCGACGTTGACGATGTCGTATCCATATTGCTCGAGGAAACGACCGACGTTTTCGCTCCGCGCACCCGCTTTACAGATCAAGTAGTAGGTTTCGCCTTCTTGCAATTCCGTATAGCGTTCGCCGATCTCAGACATCGGAAGGAGGCGGACGTTCGGAATATGTCCTGCATCGTATTCATCCTGCTCACGGACGTCGACGACATGCAACGCCTCACCTGCCTCTAATCGCTCTTGTAATTCATCTACATGAATCGTTTTCATTTCGTATGACCTCCTGTATGGTTCTGTCGTAAGTGTAGCAAATCTATCATTAAAACAAAACGAAACGGTTTGATACGAAGTGATGAAAAAGCGGACCCGTTTGCAGATCCGCCCATCTCATTATTCTCCTGATGCTCGACGCGTCGATTGACGTGTCTCTTTATGCATTCCTCGTGCATAATAGACGGCAATCAGAATCACGTACCAGAGTGGTCCAACGACCAGCGCGATCCGTGTACTTGCATCGAATGCCATCAAGACGATGACACCGGCAAGCGCCGCGAGGGCGATATAGTTCGCAATCGGGAAGAACGGAACACCAAATTCTGCTGAACCGTGTACTTTCCGTGCTCGCATCTGAGCGATTAGAATCATTGCCCACGTCCAGACGGCGCCAAACGTCGCAATACTCGTCACAATCGCAAAGACGTCTTCCGGTAAGAAATAGTTCAAAGCGACACCGACGAGCAATGCGACACCTGAAAGAATCGTCGCCAGTGCCGGAACACCGTTTTTCGAGATTTTCGAGAAACGACGTGGTGCTTCACTGTTCTCGGATAAGTTCATCATCATCCGGGCTGTCGAGAAGATACCCGAGTTACATGACGAGAGTGCTGCCGTTAAGACAACGAAGTTAATGATGCCGGCTGCTGCCGGAATACCAAGTGAATCAAATAATAATACGAACGGACTGCTGTTGTTCGCACCGACTTGATCCCATGGATAAATCGATAAAATGACGAAGAGCGCCCCGATGTAGAATACTAAGATTCGAAGGAAGACGTTGTTAACAGCTTTTCGAATCGTTTTTTTCGGGTTCTTCGCTTCCCCTGCTGTGACCCCAATCACTTCAATTCCTAAGAAGGCAAACATGACCATCTGCATGGCAAGGAGTACTCCACCGAATCCGTTCGGCAGGAATCCACCATGTGACCAAAGGTTCGAAATCCCAACCGGTGTGCCGCCGTTTCCAAGACCAATGACGATTGTCAAAGTTCCTAAGATGATCATGGCGACGATCGCGACGATTTTAATCAACGCAAACCAAAATTCGAATTCACCATAAAATTTAACAGCAATGAAGTTGATGCTTGTCATCAAGACAAGTGCTGCTAGTGCCCATACCCACCCCTGGGAATCTGGGAACCATACTTTCATGTAAATACCGACTGCTGTGATTTCCGCCATACACGTAAAAATCCAGAGCAACCAATAATTCCAACCCGTTAAAAAACCAGCTAATGGACTGACATACTTCCGGGCATACTCCGCAAAACTACCAGCGATCGGCTCCCGCACTGCAAGCTCCCCAAGTGCTCGCATGATGATGAAGATAATGATTCCACCAATGAGATAGCCTAGTAAAATTGCTGGACCTGCCAATTGGATCGCTTTCGCTGATCCGAGGAAGAGTCCAACACCGATTGCCGCCCCCAGCGACATGAGTGTAATGTGACGCTCTTCCAGTCCCCGATTCAACTCTGTCTGTTGTTTCATTTTTACGACGTCCTTCCAGTCTCTGTTTGTTTCTTAGCAGTTCCCCGTACCGCTACGTTGTCAGTATAAAGAAGATGTGTCGATTTTGTAAACGTTTTCAATGTATATTTTCATTAAATCCACATACTCGGAATATTCTGATTACGTTAGCAGTATAAAAAAGGAACTACCTGCTACTATGTAGTATACAGGATAGCTCCTTTCGGAAAGTTACAATTGTTATTCAACTTTAGCAAGTGGCACATCTGCTGTTTCGGACTTCCCGGTCAATCGGAAGATCCCGTTCAATAGCAATGCTGTTAGTGAACCAGCGACGATCGGGCTATCCGTCAAAACGCGAATTTTTGACGGGAGACCTGCTACGATTTCAGGATTCATGCTGATTCCTAGACCAATTCCGAGCGCGAGTGCCACCGTGATGACGTGCTCGTTCTTCGAAAAATCGACCCGTGATAAGATACGGATCCCGCTTGCCGCGACCGTTCCGAACATGATCAACATCGCTCCACCAAGAACAGGTTTTGGAATCAATGTCGTAAACGTCGCTACTTTTGGTAAGAAGCCGAGCAAGATCAAAAATCCACCCGCAAATAAAATGACTTTGCGTGTCTTTACGCCAGTCAACTGAACGAGACCGACGTTTTGGCTATAGGTCGTGTAAGGGAAACTATTGAAGATACCGCCAACGATCGTCGCGACACCCTCTGCTCGGTAGCCACGCGCTAGATCCTTATCCGTCAAACGACGGTCCGTGATTTCACCAAGTGTCAAGAACACACCTGTCGATTCAACCATCGAGACGAGACCAACGAGCGTCATTGTCAAGATGGCAGTTGCATTGAATGTCGGTACACCGAAGTAAAACGGTGTCACCATTTGGAACCATGACGCTTCCGCCACCGGACTGAAGTCGATCATTCCCATGCCAAATGCAACGAGTGTACTGATCATCACAGCAATTAAGACAGCTGCCGCTTTTGAGAAGACCGTGCCGTAGCGATTCAAGATTAAAATCAAGACGATCGTTAATCCGGCGAGTCCGAGGTAACGTAAGTCACCAAAGTCTTTCGCTCCCTGTCCGCCTCCGATATCGTTGATCGCAGCCGGAATTAAGGAAATCCCGATGATCGTCACGACGGAACCAAGGACGACCGGTGGGAACAGGACCGCGATCTTACTAAACCAACCTGAAATGACAAGAATGATCAGCCCACTGGCAATCAAAGCACCGTAAATCGCTGTAATGCCTTGAAGACTTCCAATCGCAATCATTGGACCGACTGCTGTAAAGGTACAACCGAGTACGACGGGAAGACCAACACCTGTGTATTTCGTGACGAGTACTTGTAATAAGGTCGCAACGCCACACATGAAGAGATCAATCGCCACTAAATAAGCAAGTTCTTCTCCTGACAATCCGATCGCACTCCCGACGATCAGTGGAACAACAGCTGCTCCAGTGTACATCGCAAGCACATGCTGAAGTCCGAGACTGGCTGCTTTGAAGTTTGATAGTCTCATACGGTCACCGAGTCGACGAATGTCGCTTTTCCGTCCTTCAATGACTCAACACGCGCGAGTGACTCGACACGGAATCCAGCTTCGATCAGTTTTTGACGTCCCGGTTGGAACGACTTTTCAATGACGATTCCAAATCCAGCGACTTCTGCCCCTGCCTGTTCAACGAGACGAGCGAGACCAAATGCTGCTTCTCCGTTTGCGAGGAAATCGTCGATGATCAAGACACGTTCACCCGGTTGCAGGTATTTCTCTGCGACCGTGATTGTATTCGTCTGTTGTTTCGTAAATGAGAAGACTTCAGCTGAAATCGTTCCTTCATTCAATGTGACCGATTTCGTCTTACGAGCATAGACCATTGGTACGCCAAGACGAAGTGCTGTCATCATTGCCGGGGCAATACCACCCGCTTCGATCGTCAAAATCCGCGTGATCCCGGCATCTTGGAAACGATCCATGAACTCATAAGCGATTTCCCACATCAAGGTTGGATCGACCTGATGGTTTAAAAAAGCATCCACTTTCAATACTTGCTCCGATAAGACGATTCCCTCTTGATTAATCATATCGTGTAGACGTTTCATACATGCATTCTCCTCTTTAAAAACGAAAAAACGTACAGCCGCTACCCGGGGGCAGCCACTGTACGCCAAAAAAGAGAGCAGTAACTCACCACCCGTAGTCGGACCGTTACGGCGATCCGGTAGAGACTCGTGGGCCAATTCCCACTATTATACGAGCGTTGCTATACGTTTACGTTTCGTGATTTTCGTGATGTGTACCATTGTACGGGGTTTAGCGAAAAAGTAAAGACTTTTTCACAACGTGCTTAGGCTTGGCGTTCTTCGACTGCTTGTGCTGCCGTGATGATCGCGAGCTTGTAGACATCTTCTTCGTTACAACCGCGTGAAAGATCGTTGACCGGTTTGTTCAAACCTTGAAGGATCGGACCGATTGCTTCGAATCCACCAAGACGTTGTGCGATTTTGTAGCCAATGTTTCCAGCTTCAAGACTTGGGAAGATGAAGACGTTCGCTTGACCTGCGACATCTGATTCTGGTGCTTTTGATTTCGCGACGCTTGGAACGAATGCTGCATCGAATTGGAGTTCGCCATCGATTGCAAGCTCTGGTGCACGTTCTTTCGCGATGCGCGTTGCTTCAACGACGCGCTCTGTCTCTGGTGATTTTGCTGAACCTTTTGTCGAGAAGCTGAGCAATGCCACTTTCGGATCGATCCCGAATGTTTTCGCTGTTTTCGCAGATGCAATTGCGTTCTCTGCTAGATCGTTCGCATCTGGTGCGATGTTGATTGCGCAGTCTGCGAAGACGTATTGCTCATCGTCACGTACCATGATGAAGACGCCTGATGTTTTTTTATAGCCTTCTTGCATTTTAATGATTTGAAGTGCTGGACGCACTGTATCGCCTGTTGCGTGCATCGCACCCGATACAAGACCTTCTGCTTGCCCTGTGTGAACGAGCATCGTACCGAACGTGTTCACATCTTTTAAGATGACAGCACGTGCTTGCTCTTCTGTTGCTTTCCCTTTACGACGCTCAACGAACGATGCGACAAGCTCATCGATTCCAGCGTAAGAAGCAGGATCGATCGTATCAAGTCCCGTGACATCGATGCCGTTCGCTGCTGCTGTTTCTTCGATTTGTACACGTGGTCCGATGACGACCGGTGTGACGAGACCATCTTTTTTCAAACGGACAGCTGCGCCAAGAACACGCGCGTCAATTCCTTCTGGGAAGACGATTTTCGGTTGGTGCGCTTTAATCTTTTGTTCTAACATATCGAATAATTGCATGAGTTTCTCTCCTTTTTAAGTAAACACGACGTCGTCGATTTGATCGATTTTCTTTTCCATCGTTTATTATACACAGTTCTCAATCGTTGTTAAAACAATTTGCAAAAAAGTTATCTAACAAAAGCATTGAAGCCATATTTACAGACTATTACAGTCATTTTCAAGAATGGTACAGAGACTATTTTCAAACAAAGTAATCTCCACTTCCCCTTTTACCCACTCTCTGCTTTTTTCATGTGTTACGATCTCATGGACAAAGACCTTTTCGGGCGAAGCGTTTCAATAGAATGTGATAAGATAGGATATGGAAAAAAACAATTTATTTCAGACTCAGGAGGTCATCCCATGCAACACCAAACATCTGAACCGACTGCTACGCAACAAGCCGCTGAAACACTCGACGGCTGGTATACATTACATGATTTCCGCCGGATCGATTGGTCACGCTTGAAACAAGTCGACGCGACAGACCGCGCGCGTATGATTGAAGAGTTCCAAGCCTTCCTCTCAGAGCTTTCTGGCGTCGAAGCGACAAAAGACGGCAGCCATGCACTTTACACGATCATCGGTCAAAAAGCGGATCTCGTCTTGATGGTTCTTCGTCCTACGATGGAACAAATCCAAGACGTCGAAGTCAAGATGCAGAAACTCGATCTCTATGATTATTTGATTCCGACATATTCTTATGTCTCTGTCGTCGAGCTTGGTACGTACCGTGGTTCAGGCGAAGGAAACCCATACGAAAATCCATATGTGCGTGACCGCCTCTATCCGATCCTGCCACAAGCGAAGCACATCTGCTTCTATCCGATGAGCAAGTCACGTCGCGATGGCGATAACTGGTATACACTCTCAATGGAGAAACGAAAAGAGCTCATGTATCGTCACGGGATGATCGGTCGGAGTTACGCTGGGAAGATTCAGCAAATCATCGGCGGATCAACTGGATTTGACGATTGGGAATGGGGCGTTACGCTCTTCTCAGATGACATTCTTCAGTTCAAGAAAATCGTCTATGAAATGCGTTTTGACGAAGTCAGCGCGAAGTACGGTGAGTTCGGTGAGTTCTTCATCGGCAACCGTCTCGAAAGTGAACAATTAAATACTCATTTTGCACTTTAATGTGTTGAATGACGTTTGATTGAAATATCTCATGGGAATATACTCCTTGCGGCTATAAAACAGTAAGTTGAATGACGTAAGGAGGAATTACCATGGGGAATGCTATGAACCGATCGACACGATCGCGTGAATTGCAATTCGCTGTGCTTTCAAAAGAGCTGAAACCGGTTGCAGATCGTGTACTGGATCGCTATGAGCAAGCATTATCGAAGCTAAACAAAACACAAACGACAAAGCGGTGAATCCGTTTTGATACCTACGCCTACTCTATCGTGAGTAGGCGTTTTTCATATGAAAAAGACCGTGTTTCTCCATGAGTGAAGAAACACGGTCCGTTCTCATAATCCTTTATAGGCACCAATTGCGACAAAGACCCACGCCGCGATGAACAAGACGCCACCGATTGGTGTGATGGCACCCAGTTTCGTCACGTTCGTCAATGCCATGACGTACAGACTACCTGAGAAGAAGACGATTCCGGCGAGCATCAGCCATGCAGCCAATGACCATTGTGGGATCGATGCCTTTAATAAGAGTCCTCCGAGTGCTAGGATGCCGAGCGAGTGTACCATCTGGTAAAGTACGCCTGTCTGCCAGTTTGCAAGCATCCGATCCGTCAACATATCTTTTAAGGCGTGTGCACCGAATGCACCTAGTGCGACCGATAGCATCATCGAGATCGCGCCAATCATAATGAATACTTTCATACTTATTCTCCCCCTAACCGTCGTGCTGGTAAATTCCATTCATAATAATACGATAGCATACGTAAAACCGTGATGAGTCCAAGCAATGTGAACAAATGTAGGGGATTCGTCAATTGGAAACGATCAATCACGAGTGCAGCCATGACAGCCCACATCGCATAAATCTCTTTATGCAGGACGAGTGGTTTCCGACCTGCGAGCAAATCGCGAATCACACCACCACCAACACCGGTCAGCACAGCAGCCGAAATCGTCGCTGACAGTGGCAGTCCTTTTGCTGTTGCCATCAGGGCGCCTTGAATCGCAAACGCAGACAACCCGAGCGCATCCGCGAGGACACCCCAACGTGTCCAGTGCGGCAAGAACAACTGGGGTAACATGAAAATCAACAACGCAACGAGAATCGCGACTAAAAAGAGACCACCTTGCGACCAGAGAGCAGATACTGGTACACCAATCAATAGATTACGAATGGCACCACCACCAAATGCTGTGATCAAAGCAAGTAACCAAACGCCGAATAAATCATATTTTTCTTCCATCGCGACGATCGCACCACTCATCGCAAAAGCGACCGTGCCGATGATATTCAATAAGTCCCAGGACATGCGCACATTTCACCTTTCTACAAAGAAATTCCAATACTTACTATACTCTCTTTTTAGTTTCCGTAAAGCATTAATTTTCTGTCACCGTTTCGACCGTTTGCGAGTGACGTTTTTAGGTAAAGTAACCTATACTGAAACAAACTGTACAGGAAGCTAGGTGACCGTATGAAACGTTGGGCGCTTTATCGCATCGTCGTCATCGTGACGATGTTCGCACGTTACATCTTTACGATCTATCGATTCACCCGGAAAAACCGGCCAGGTACGAACAATGAAGAGTTTGAGCGCATCATGATCCGAATTGCGCGTGACTATAAGAAAAAAGCATTACGGTTGGAAGGATTACTGATCAAGCTCGGTCAATTCTTATCGATTCGAGCTGATTTGTTCCCCCCATCCGTCTTGATGGAACTGACCGAACTGGTCGATAAAGTGCCTTCAAGTAAACTTGGAGAGTCACGAAAGATCATCGAAGAGGATTGGGGTATGCCGATCGAAGAAATCATCTCGGATATCAGTTCCCGTCCTGTCGCTTCTGCCTCGATTGGTGAGGTGTACAGCGGAACCTTAAAATCAAATGGTAAAAAAGTCGCGATCAAAGTCCAGCGACCGAATATCGAACAAATCATCAAAACCGATTTCCGTGCCATGCGTATCGTCATTGCCATGTTGCGCCGGACGTCGTTAAACAAATCGACTGATTTGCAAAGCTTATATCGCCAAATGGTCTTCGTCATCGGGGATGAATTGAATTACCGGACCGAATTAAAAAACGGTCTCTACTTTAAAAAGATGTATGAAACGAACCCCGTCATCTATATCCCGAGTTATTATGAAGAACATTGCACGAATCGGGTGCTCGTCATGGAATGGATCGAAGGGACACGCATCACGGATCTCGATTATCTAGCGGAACATCAGATTGATCGTGACGAACTAGCACGTAATCTCTTCTTGAACGCTGGGGAACAATTACTGTTTGGCGGGAAATTCCACGCCGATCCGCACCCAGGCAATGTCCTCGTCCAGTCCGACGGCAAAATCGTCTTGCTTGATTTTGGGATGATCGGAGCGACGACGCCCGATGATATGCGCGCGATCCAGCGGATTCTTCAGTCCTTCGTCACATTGGATTACGATGCGATCGTCGATGGTTTAGAAGATCTACGATTCTTATTGCCAAATGCGAATAAGCAAAATATCCGACAAGCAATTGAAAAAGCAGTCACGTTCTATCTCGAAAGTGATATGGAAAACGTGGATACAAAACTGATCGAGAAGGTCTTATCCGATATCGAATTGCTCGTCCGAAATGAACCAATCCAGCTTCCTGCTGAGTTTGCTTTCTTTGGACGTGCCGCATCAACGATTCTTGGAATCCTTCAGATTCTTTCACCGCAAATCAACCTGCTGGAACTCGCTAAACCAATGGTTCGACGCTGGCTCGATGACGAAGGGAAAAATCAAAACCGTTACCTACAGATTGCTGGTTCTTACGGCGCGCGATTGCTCGCCTTCCCGCGTCTTGTTAACGATGCCTTAAGCGAACCGACACGTTGGCGGATCATGGAGCAACAAAAGTTCTCTCGTGTTGCGAACATCGAGTCACTCAAAATCCGACAGTGGACGAGTTCGCTCGTCGGGATCATCAGCCTGCCTTTTAGTTATCTCGGCTATTATTTTACGCAGTACGACGTCATGGGCATTTCCTTGACGATCGCTGTCATCGCTTTATGGAACGGTCGCCGGATTGGACGACAAATCGTCCGGATCGCCGATGAACCATTTCGCTAAATGAAACGACCGTACACGTCCACCTCGGTGGACGTTTTTTATTTCAGAATAATTCATCTTCACACCATAAGGTTTTTCCTAACGCCTTGTGGGGTACAACTTCAAGTAGAGAGATAATAGTAAGGAGGGGTGAAACACTTGATTGATATTCTAATTGCCATCGTTCCCGCATTGATGTGGGGATCGTTACCGCTTGTCGTTTCGAAAATCGGAGGTTCAACGGCGCAACAAATCATCGGTACGACTCTGGGTGCGTTGCTTTTCGCGATCGTCACCTTCTTTTTTGTCAGCCCAGAGCTGTCTACGACCGCTTGGGTTGCCGGATTCTTTTCTGGTGCCTTTTGGGCACTTGGTCAAAAAAATCAATTTGCCGCATTTCGTCAAATGGGTGTCTCAAAGACGATGCCTATCTCAACAGGAATGCAACTCGTCGGAACATCGTTGTTCGGTGTTCTTGCTTTTGGCGAGTGGTCAACGACAACTGCCTTGATTCTCGGAATCAGTGCGCTTGTATTGATCATTGCCGGAGCAGCTTTCACGTCTTATAAGGAAGATAAGAGTAAAGAAGATGAGAATATCGGCAAAGGATTGACGCTCCTCCTCATCTCGACTGTCGGATATGTCGGATACGTCGTCATCGCCCGCTGGTTTGATATTAATGGCTGGGAAGCCGTATTACCGCAAGCGATCGGGATGGTCGTCAGCGCCATTCTTCTTTCTTTACGAGAAGGAGACCTCTTCACGAAGAAAACTGCTGGCAATACCATCGGCGGACTCATGTGGGCTGTCGGGAACGTCGCTTTACTGTTTGCTACGGCAAAAGTTGGAGTCGCAACAAGCTTCTCCCTTTCTCAAACAGGTGTCGTCATTTCAACCATTGGTGGCGTCCTCTTGCTGAAAGAAACAAAAACGAAGAAAGAGATGACCTTCGTCATTATCGGTTGTATTTTAGTCGTTGCTGGTGGAATCATGATTGGATTTACGAAACAATAAATGAAGGAGTGAAGCATCATGTATGAAAGTTTAAAAGGAAAAGTTGCCGTCGTAACAGGTGGATCAATGGGAATCGGTGAAGCTATCGTTCGTCGTTATGCAGAAGAAGGCATGCGTGTCGTCATCAACTATCGCAGCCACCCGGAAGAAGCGAAAAAAATCGCTGAATCGATTCAAGAAAAAGGTGGGGAAGCCTTTATCGTCCAAGGGGATGTCTCAAAGGAAGATGATATGATCAATCTTGTGAAAGAGACGGTGGCTCACTTTGGTCAGTTGGATGTTTTCGTCAATAACGCGGGAATCGAGATGCCGTCAGCGTCCCACGAGATGTCGCTCGAAGATTGGCAAAAAGTCATCGACGTCAACTTAACAGGAGCTTTCCTCGGGGCACGAGAAGCACTGAAGTACTTCGTCGAACATGATGTCAAAGGTAGTATCATCAATCTGTCGAGTGTGCATGAAATCATTCCATGGCCGACATTCGTCCACTACGCCGCGAGTAAAGGTGGCGTCAAATTGATGACACAAACCCTTGCGATGGAGTATGCACCGAAAGGAATCCGGGTTAATGCAATTGGACCTGGTGCAATCAATACGCCGATCAACGCTGAAAAATTCGAAGATCCAGAACAACGCAAAGAAGTCGAGAGTATGATTCCAATGGGCAACATCGGGAAACCAGAAGAGATTTCTGCCGTTGCTGCATGGCTTGCGTCGGATGAAGCAAGTTATGTTACAGGGATCACGCTCTTTGCGGACGGCGGCATGACACTTTATCCTTCTTTCCAAGCAGGACGCGGTTAACCTATTTTGAGTAGACAAGGAGAGGACCGCTCATGACCACTTTTTTCTCATTGATCCGTCGCGGAAATAAGTCAGCCCTTGCTGCCGCCATCGTCAATACGATCATTGCCGCGATCAAGTTCGTCGCCTATATCTTAACTGGGAATGTAGCGATGTTCGCTGAAATGATGCATACGATCGGTGACGCAGCGAACCAGTTCTTCGTCTACATCGGTTCTGCTCTCAGTAAAAAAGCACCCACGAAACGGTTTCCGAATGGTTTCGGTCGCCTTGTGAATCTCGTCTTACTTGCTGCGATCATCGTCGTTGCATTGCTTGCTTACGAGACGATTCGGGAAGGCATCTTGCATATCACACACGGTCCTGGCGAAAAGACGAGTGGTTTGTGGATCATCCTGACGGCACTTGGCATTGGTGTTGTCCTCGAAGTCGGAGTGTTCTATAAAGCGATGAAAGAAATCGCGCATGAGACGGGACTCAAATCGAGCGGACTGACACTTGTTGGTCAAAGCTTCGCCCACCTTGGACAAGCCAAACCGGCGACACGTCTCGTCTTCATGGAAGATCTTGTCGCAACTCTTGGTGGCGTCATCGCCATTATCGCTGTCCTGATTTCGCATTATACATCTTTTTATCAAGCAGAAGGCATTGCATCCATCTTGATTGGACTCATGATGTTTTATGTCGTCTATAATGTTTTTATTCAAAATGCTGCCGGTGCGCTCGGTGAGGTTGATGAAGTACTGACGGCTAAAATCGGTGAAATCTTGTTACGTGATGAAGCGGTTCGGGACATCGAAAAACTTGAAGTCATCAAGGAAGGAGATCACTTCCATGTCGAAACGGAGATTGAAGTTGATCCCAACTTGACTATTGCGCAAGCGGACGACATTAAAGATCGACTCGAATTGCAAATTCGCATCCTCAAAGGAATCACCGATGTCACGATTTCCTTTGATGAAGATGATAACGTACAGCAGTATCAACCACCGCCACCACCTGTATGATAGATAAAAGCCATCGCTAGCGATGGCTTTTTTTGCGTTTATCAGCGTGTTGCTCGGACGAATCCGGCTTCTTGTGCTTCTTTCTCCGTACAGAACCGTTGCTCCGGCTTCACTTCATTGTAAGACTGACCACCCGGGACATGGTAAATTTTTTTACCTGACCGATTGATATTACCTTTGATATCGCAGGATTTCGTTTCTGTAATCGCTTGAACATTGAATCCGCGATTCGTGACGTAGCCATCGTGCTTCCAGATTTTCTTCTTTGCCTGCTTGGCTTCCTGTTCGATCTGTTCAAACACATCGACATAACGTGTGTCTGGTTCATAGACGAACGCCACACGCGCAAGACCTTTTCGGAGTAACTCTTGATTCAACATTTTATCGCCGTACCAGACATATGCGAGCAGTCGTCCGTATCGGTCAGCCCGGGAATGATCACGCTCTAACCGAATAGCTGTCCCGCTCGGTAATGTCTCTTTTGTAAACGCTGAAGCTTCCGTTCCATAAGGTTGAACCGGCGTATCCGGTTTAACAGTTTCCGGTGTATCGACGAGCAACAAACGAACATCCTCCGTTTTCCCGTCTGCTAGCCTCACTTTTAATGTATCCCCATCGATGACGCGTTGCACCGTCGCTTTCGTAATCTTTTCATCGTCTGGTTGCTTGATGCCAAGCAGATCGGTTTCTTCTGGTGCACAACCGATGAGAACGAATAAAAAAAGTAAACTTATGAATACAGATCGTCTCATTTCTATTTCTCTCCTTTCCATGAAAATACGGATTCGGTCAATGTCCGAACCCGCATACGCTCTCTTGTTCATAAGTTAGTCTGCTGATAGAACCGTCTCTACTTTGTTACGGTTTGTATAAAGTGTATAGAACGCTTCCGCTACGTTTTTCGGATCAAGTGCCGTTCCGCGCTTCACTTCTCCGGCAATCGTGACGGTTCCGACGTAGACACCGTCTTCCTTCAACGTATCATGGAGCATGTGCGTCACTTGACGAACGCCTGCCTTGCCAATCGAAAGCCCTGGTAACGATTTGATTGCTTGCATCGCAGCGCCACCTCCTGTAATCAGGATGGCGCCGTCTTTTCGTTCCTGCATCGAAGGAGCAACGAGTTGTGCGGCATGCAGTGCACCGAGAACATCGATCTCGAACTCTTTCGTAATCTGTTCTGCCGAGACTTCAAGGACAGATGCTTGATGTAAAATCGAAGCATTATAGACTAAGACATCGATTTGTCCATACTGCTCCTCTGTCCATTCGATGAGTGATGCGATATCGGCTTTTCGAGAAGCATCACATTCTACCCCCACCGCCTCTACACCTTCTTCTTTTAGTTCCGTGATGACGGCTGCAAGCGTTTCTTGTGTCCGCGCCGCACAAACGACTTGAAACCCTTCTTGCCCAAATCGTTTACTGATTTCATATCCGTTTCCTGGTCCTGCTCCAATGACGATGACTGTTTTCATGACGTATCTCCCTTTCTTATTTTAACTGTGATGGTTATTCCCTGAATTGCGTCATTTCATTCAAAAATCGAGCAATGAAGTGCCTTTTTCTTCTTTTTCCTGCGAAACACCCATGAAACGCGCTAACATCGGATCGACTGCTGGGGTTGCCTGAGGCGTTGACGTAGGAAGCGATATTGTCGAACTTGGCGTCGCCTCGGATTCAAGGAGTAATTCACAATAAGCCTTCATCGCTGCAATCTGTTCTTTTTGCGCAGCTCCTGTTGTTTGGTCAATACGTTGCATCGCTTGGCGCATCTTTTCGATGATGTGTTGCTCGGTAATCATCTTGTATTCCTCCTTATGGTAGATTGAGGGTATGAACTTGAAAAGGATGTGTTTTCTATGATTCGTACCGCATTAGTTGGTTTTGGTCTTGCCGGTGAACATTTGCATGCGCCTTATTTACACGCACCTGATTATCAGTTGGTCGCTGTTCAATCGAGTCGCCCGGAAGCGGTCGCTACGTACGATGCGACGCTCCCTGTCTATCCGACACTTGAAGCATTACTTGAAGCGGAACAAATCGATTTAGTCGTCATCGCGACGGCAAATGATCTGCATTATCCACTCGCGCGTCTCGCCTTGCTCTCGGGCTGTGATGTACTTGTCGAGAAACCATTCACCGTCACGCTCGAAGAAGCCGAAACGTTGACAGAACTAGCACGGACACACGGTCGGTTATTGACAGTTTATCATAATCGGCGGTACACGAAGGACTTTCGGACGCTGATGACCTTATTGAAATCTGGACGACTCGGTACGCTCCAGACGTTCGAAGCGCATTATGACCGTTACCGTCCCGATGTGCAGGAGCGTTGGCGCGAACAGGACGTTCCTGGTGCCGGACTATTGTACGACCTTGGTTCACACTTGATCGATCAAGCACTCATCGCCTTCGATGAAATTCCAGACCGTGTCTTTTGTGATCAAACGATTCAACGACAAGATGGGATCGTTGATGACTATACACATCTAATTTTAGCCTTTGGCACGCGACGCGCTATTTTGCATATCGGTTCCATCGTTCCAGCTGTTGGTCCCTCCCTGATGGTGCACGGAACACAGGCGAGTTACTTCGTTGATGAAGTCGATACAAAACGGACGACCTATCAATTGGCTGAAGCAAATGGACCTCTGCAAGACTTCCCTTTTGTTTCCGGTCATTTTGGGGATTATTATACGGATCTCGCTCCAGCCATCCGTAAGCGAACCACACCACCTGTCTCTGCGAAACAGGCTGAACTCGTCATGAAAATCATTGATCGTGCTCAAAAGAGTGCAAAAATGGGTACATGGATAGAAGTAGACTAACTATTCATTTCAGACGAACAGGGGGAAGACAAGATGTTTTCAAGTACGGAACGGACAGCATGGTTAGAAGAGATGGGACAAGAACTTCTAGACGTTCTCGTCATCGGGGGCGGTATCACGGGAGCTGGTATTCTGCTTGACGCACAAAGTCGCGGCATGCGAACAGGCTTGATTGAAATGCAGGACTTCGCCGAAGGGACATCGAGCCGATCGACGAAACTTGTCCATGGTGGATTGCGTTATCTGAAGCAATTCGAGATTAAACTCGTCGCCGAAGTCGGGAAAGAACGTGCCATCGTGTATGAGAACGCACCGCATGTGACGACACCGGAGTGGATGATGCTTCCACTTGTCGAAGGTGGTACATTCGGTAGCTTCTCGACCTCGATCGGCTTACGTGTCTATGATCAACTCGCTGGTGTCAAACGCCATGAACGTCGGACGATGCTTAGCAAAGAAGAAACATTACGTTACGAACCACTGTTACGCTCAGAGCATTTAGTCGGCGGTGGTCGGTATGTCGAATATAAAACGGATGATGCTCGACTGACGGTCGAAGTCTTAAAAGCAGCCATCGGTTACGGCGGACGTGCCGTCAATTATACGAAAGCGGAATCGCTTGTCTACCACAACGGAAAAGTCGTTGGTGTCGAAGTCCGTGACGTCTTAAGTGGCAAAACGTATACGATTCGGGCGAAGAAGATCATTAATGCGACGGGTCCTTGGGTCGATGAACTGCGCGAAAAAGACGGTTCGAAATCTGGAAAGTCTTTACACCTGACAAAAGGGATTCATCTCGTCATCGATCAAGTACATTTCCCGTTGCAACAAGCCGTTTACTTCGATGTTCCAGACGGTCGGATGATCTTTGCGATTCCACGTGAAGGGAAAACGTATGTCGGAACAACGGATACGAACTATAAAGGAGATATTCTTGAGCCTGGTGTCACCGTCGAGGATCAGGACTACATCCTAGAGGCAACGAATCAAATGTTCAACGTCGAGTTACGACCTGAGCATGTCGAATCAACGTGGTCTGGACTACGTCCACTCATTCATGAAGATGGAAAAGATCCAAGTGAACTGTCCCGAAAAGACGAAATCTTCGTTTCGAAATCCGGTCTGATGTCAATCGCCGGTGGTAAGTTGACTGGGTACCGGAAAATGGCGGAACGAATCATCAATATGGTCGCGGAGCAATTCAAGACAGAAGAAAATAGAATTTATCTTGCTTCCCGTACGCACGATATTTTGCTTGGTGGTGGTCATCCACAAGGAAGTAAAGGATTCGCGCGTTACATGAAGGAACAACAACCAAAAGGCGAAGCACTTGGGTTGTCACCGAATGAGACGACATGGCTCATCCAGCGCTACGGTACGAATGTCGAGCGTGTCTTTGAATTGATTCGGACACGCGGTGACGAAGCCGCTCGTTATCAATTACCGTTACACTGGTTCGGTGCCCTTCTGTATGGTCTAGAAGCAGAGCTCGTCATGCAACCCGGTGACTTCTTGAACCGTCGTGCTTCAGCCGTCTTCTTTGATTTCCCTCATGCTGAACAATACGCAGACGGTGTTCTTGCCCTGATGCGTAGTGAACTCGGCTGGTCGGCAGAAGATGAAGCGAAAGCCAATGAAAGCATTCGTCGTGAATTTGACGCGGTTCGCGTCAAAGGTCCTGTTCCACTTTCCTAACACAAGAAGACCCGATCGCCTGAAGGCGACCGGGTCTTTTGATGTGTTTACTCTTCTTCTTTTGAAGCAGCAAGTTCCGCTGCCGGCATGTTTCCTGGGTGTAGATTCGAACGCTTACGCGCAAACGTAAAGTAAAGCACTAAACCGATTGCAAGCCAGATTCCGAAAGCAATCCATGTCTCGAGTTTCAAGTTGAACATCAAGAAGAGACATGCAGCGATTGCTGCGATTGGCACATATGGCATACCCGGACATTTGAATGCACGTGGGAGATCCGGCTGTGTCTTACGAAGAATCAAGACAGCGACAGAGATCAAGACGAATGCTGCGAGTGTACCCATGTTGACGAGGTTCGCGATGACATCGAGTGGAACGAATCCAGCGACGAGTGAACTACCAAGTCCGATCATCCAAGTCGCCTTGAATGGTGTTTGGTATTTCGGATGCACTTCGGAGAATACTTTAGGGAACATCCCGTCACGCGAGATCGCAAACGCGAGACGCACCATTCCGTATGTCATGACGAGAATAACCGTTGTGATCCCGAGAATCGCACCGAGATCGATGAAACCAGCGACCCAGTTTTGACCTGCCATTTGAATCGCAAGTGAGACCGGGTGATCGATACCAGCGAATTGTTTGTAAGGGACGATCCCTGTCATGATGGCTGCGACGATGACGTAAAGAATTGTACAGACAGCAAGTGAACCGATGATACCACGTGGTAAGTTCTTTTGTGGATCACGGACTTCTTCCGCCGCTGATGTAACAGCATCAAAACCGATGTACGCGAAGAAGACGATCGCAGCACCCGAGAAGACGCCTCCCCAACCAAATGGAGTGAATGGTGTCCAGTTTGATGGTTCAACGTAGCCGACACCGACGACGATGAACAACACGACGACTGCTAATTTGATGACGACCATGATGTTGTTGACACGTTTCGTTTCCTTGATTCCCATCGACAACAATGCCGTAATGGCAAAGAGGATCAGGAAGGCTGGAAGGTTGAAGTATGTCTTGGCTCCTTCTACTGCTCCTGGAGCTGCTGAGAGAGCTGTCGGCACATGGATATTAAATCCTGCGAGTAAAGACTGGAAGTAACCTGACCAACCGGCTGCTACGGCACTGGAGGCGAGTCCATATTCGAGAATCAAGTTCCAACCGATGATCCAAGCGAAGACCTCTCCCATCGTTGCATACGTATACGTATATACGGATCCACTGACCGGAATCGTTGATGCAAATTCAGCGTAAGCAAGAGCAGCTAGACCACAGGCGATGGCAGATAGAATGAATGATACGATAAGTCCTGGCCCTGCAGTCAACGCTCCTGTTCCCGTCAAAACGAAGATTCCGGTACCGATGATGGCGCCAATTCCTAAAAACGTTAAATCCATCGCGCCAAGATTTCGAGCAAGTCCACTGTTGCGTTTACTTGCAGCAATCATAGCGGAAACATCTTTTTTCCGCGTCAAACTCATGATGTACTTCCCCCTATATCCGTTGTGATTTGTCTTACGAAGCGAGTCGTCCGTAAGAACTTAATCAAAAATTTACGAAGTTTTCAGATAAATTGATATAGGTCATTATACCTATTTGTTTTTTGCGTGACGCTTTCATCTGTTAAAGAATAAAAATCACTTCAAAAATATCGGTATGTAACATCTGTTACATACCGATATTTCTCTCCTTTTTCAGTCCACGTTTTAAGTCGTTTTCCACGTCTTCGTCCATTCTAAAAACACTTGGTAATCTAGCTTTGTTCGCATGACATAAGCTTCTGACCAACGCTCGATCTGCTCCAAAAAAGCAGTGTCTGAGACACCGATAGCTTGAATGATTTCAACATCCGCATGATGGGTTAATATTTTTTCTTGAATTCCCGCATCTTGATCTGCCCGCGCATGGATTTTCGCGGTAATTTGACCTTGAATACATAACACGTTCTCAAGATCTTCCTGACTTTTTATATGCTTCGCCTTTAGTTTTTTCTTGTACGGTGAGCGCTCGCGTACATAATATTCCTTTTTTTCAATCGTCAGATAACCAAGATATGGATCTTCATGTGCCTGCATCGCCTTTTGCGACGTGATGACCCGTCTCCCTTGATGAACGGTTTCTGCTTCTGGACGATAAACGGGCAGGAATAACGAAGGGACAGACGTTTGCGCTTGTTTCATCTCAAGAATCAAATCTTCTTCTCCCCCTTCGCCCTCAATCAAGATGTAATAGCGCTCGAGACCAATAGATGCTGTTCCGCTGTCTAATTTACGAACGATATCCTTGATCGTATAGAACGATTCCTCACGGCGATCCTCGGTGTCGATCGTCTCGATGTAGGAAGGCCAGGCAGATTCAATTGCTGCTCGTGTCGCGTCATCTACTGCTTCCATATCCGGGAGTGTACAAAATCGTCTCACGCCATCTACCAGTTCTGTTCGCTCCCCCATTAATTCTTCACGTTTTTTTTCTGCTTTCTTGATTAACTTCTTGATTGGTCCTTTTGTATTATCCCGCGTAAAACAGACATCACTCGGATCTTTTCCGAGAGCGTACTTTTTTAAATCGTGTAAGTATTCGAGAACATAATTGCGAATCGCAGGAGTCGGATCATATCCTGCCTCTTCGGCGAACAAGCGGACGGAGACCGCCATGCGAATCAAATCATATAAATACGACCCTAAGTATCCTTCATCAAAATCATTGACGTCGTAGATGATTTCTCCTTTTGCATTGCCATGAACACCGAAGTTCTCAAAGTGGAGATCGCCCTGAATCCACGTTGGTTTATCACGAGGTGTATCAAAACCAAGGGGGATTCGCGTCACGTCATAATAAAACAGGTGCGAACTCCCGCGGAAAAAGCGAAACGGACTCAAACTCATCTTGTCGTACTTTTCCTGACGTGCCTGCTCATCGAGCTGACGGATTTCATGATCGTAGAAATCAAGTACCTTTGCAATCGTCATTTGTCGAATCTCTTCATACACGGACTGAAACATCTGATCCTCTCCCTTCCATTTGAAAAAAGAGCAGTCAAAACGAAATCGTTTGACTGCTCCCTACATGTTACTCGAAATGTTTTTTATATTCCCCGTATCCTGCCGAATCAAGCTCTTCTACCGGAATAAATCGTAACGCTGCTGAGTTGATACAATAGCGTAGACCACCAAGCTCTGTCGGACCATCATCGAAAATGTGACCAAGATGACTATCTGCATTCGCAGAGCGCACTTCCGTCCGCGTCATCCCATGACTCGTGTCGAGTTCGACTTCCATCTTGTCTTCTGAGATCGGTTTAGCGAAGCTCGGCCAACCACAGTTTGACTGGAATTTATCTTTTGATGTGAAGAGTGGTGTACCATCGACGATATCGACATAAAGACCTGGACGTTCCTCATCCCAGTATTCGTTACGAAAAGCAGGTTCCGTCCCGTTCTCTTGTGTGACTTTATACTGAATCGGTGTCAGGCGCTCTTTTAATTCTTTTTCCTTACCGTGATCCTTCCACGCTTCCTTGATGAATTTCGCGCGACCGGAGCCGACACTATACATCTGATAACGGAACGGATTCTTTTTATAATAATCTTGGTGATATTCTTCAGCTGGCCAAAACGGCTTTTCTGGACGAATCTCTACCGCGACTGGTCGCGAGAAGCGTCCTGATGCGTCAAGCGCAGCTTTCGAACGTTCAGCTGCTTCACGCTGTGTTTCATCGACATAAAAGATAGCCGGTTGGTACGATTCGCCACGGTCATTGAATTGACCTCCGCCATCTGTCGGATCGATTTGACGCCAGAAGATATCGAGTAATTCTTCGTACGTAATGACGGACGGATCGTACGTGACTTCAACCGCCTCCAAGTGACCTGTCGTTTCCGAACAGACCTCTTTATAAGTTGGGTTCTCTGTATGACCACCGGTATATCCTGAAATGACCTGCTCTACCCCATCATATTTATGGAATGGCTTGACCATGCACCAGAAACAACCACCTGCAAATATTGCTTTTGCCATCTATCTTCCCCTCCTCTGTATGTCTCTATTTTACCGCGTTCAGAGAATGGACTCGACTTTCCTGCTCATTCAATCCTCTGGGTTCGTTTTTAGGCGACGCATGACGAAGTAGATCGCCGCAAAGACAAGAAGCAGTCCTCCAAGCGAATACCAGATGTTATTCAAGCGATAGATCATTTGATATAAGGCAAGCGTCACAAGCAATAATGCGATCGGTAAGAAGGCACGCTTAAAGTGGTACCAGTAATTCACAAAGATCGCCTCCTGTTTTTCTTTCATCTTACCCGATATGTCATGCCTTCTGCGAGAGGATTATTCAGCTTGACGGTACTCTTCTTCGAGATAGATCCGGTACTTCGTTTCCCAAGCATTTAGCGACACACGCCATAATACAATCGTTGCGATGGCAAGTCCTAACGTAACCGGCCAGAACCACATCGACACGATACCTGCTGTCGAAGCCAGTCCGATCTTTGAGAACAAAACGTACGTCCAAATGATGGATGTACATAATAGGATCGAGACTGGAATCGCGAACTTCCATGGAATGAGCTCGACAGACTGTCGTCGATTGACCTTTTTTGACTGGACTGCTGGGTAACGATACCCCATGAATACCATGAATAACACTTCTATCACGAGTAAAATACCGTACCCATGAATATAGCTAATGCCATGATCCCAGCCGAACAGTTGTTTAAAACCGAAGACGAATAAGTAATACGCGAACACGTGAAAGACGATGACGATTTTCGCTGCAATCGCCGGAATTCGTTTCATGAAAATCCCCATTAATACGATGACGAGAATCGGAATGTTAAAAAATCCTGTAAATTGCCGGATTAAACTCCATAAGCCGTCTGGCGCGTACATCAAGAATGGTGCGATGACGAAAGAAATCAAGGCAACGATCGTTCCGAACCATTTACTGACACGAATCAAATGTTCATCACTCGCCTCTTTCGCAAACACCGGCTGATAGATATCGAGGACGAAAAGTGTCGCAATACTATTTAGCAACGAGTTAAATGAACTGAAGACGGCCCCGAGTAAGACAGCCAAGAAAAATCCCATCAGCGAGACCGGCAGTAACTCCGTGATGAGTCGAGGATAGGATAAATCACCGCTCGTCAGTGTATTTCCATACAAATGATAAGCAATGATTCCAGGAATCAGCATGAAGACTGGAACTAACAACTTCAAAAATCCTGTCATTAAGACTCCTTTTTGACCTTCTTTTAAATCCTTTGCGCCGAGCACACGCTGAATGACATATTGATTTAGTGACCAATAGAATAAATTCGCGAATAAGATTCCCGTAAATATCGAGAAGAACGGAACGGCATCGGTTGAGCTTCCGATTGCGTTCAGCTTCTCCGGTTGTACAGTCGCAATCGTCTTCATCCCTTGAAGGAGATTCCCGTCACCAAGCGCAATAAAGCCAAGCACCGGAACTAGGAATCCAACGAAGACGAGTCCGATCCCATTCAGCGTATCGGAGACAGCCACCGCACGGAGTCCTCCAAAAATCGCATAAATTGCTCCAATGATCCCGACGACCCATACAACTAACCAAAGGGATTGCGTATAACTGAGACCAAATAATTCCGGAACATCGAACAGCTGCAAGACAGCAATCCCACCTGAATAAAGCATCGAAGGAATCGTGACGCACATATATCCAAGCAAAAAGAGTAAGACTGTCATCCGGCGCACCGTCTCATCATACCGGTGACTTAAGTATTCTGGTAATGTCGAGATGCCAAGCCCGAGAAACTTCGGAAGCAGATAGATAGCCATGATGATCGCAGCAAATCCCGCCGTGACTTCCCACGCCATACTCGACATATTTCCCATGAAGGATTGTCCGTTTAATCCAATCAACTGTTCTGCCGACAAATTCGTCAGCAGTAGCGAACCGGCAATGAACACACCGCTTAATCCTCGCCCTGCTAAGAAGTATTCATCGACGCCTTGTGTTTTCCCACGCGTCAATCGGTAGGATATGTAGGCAACGAGCAACATGAAAAACGCTGCAGAACCTAATGTGAAAAATAATTCAGATGTAGTCATGCGTCTCCCCCTATTCTTTATTTATATTTTCCTTTTATGAATATGTATTCATTGATTCCTTTTTTATACTTTTTCAAAACTATATTTTAGAAAACGTTTTTATTTAAAGGAATAAAAAACCACCTTCATTTATAGAAGGTGGTTCCGATTGCAGAAAAATGGGCTGACTCAAAAATGACTCGTCTTCACGCCCTTTCCTCAGGCGAGACACAAGCCAGTTTTCCCGCTCTATTCGAGCAGGAAAACGGGTCTTGTTTGTCTCTGACAGCGCAAAATTGCGCTTTTTCCTGTAGGAGTGGCGTGTAACGTGTCATTCTTCTTTATACCCGGAAAGAGAATCAGAGAAGCGTTTTGTTCACTCGACATCGCTTCCTAGGGAAAAACAAGCAAGAGCGACCCTGCAGCGAAGCGAAGCGGCGCGATGCTTGTCCCAGGAAAACGATTCGAAACGAACAAAAAAGCGCAATCTTTTTCATCAGACTCATCAGAGAAAAATTGCACTTTGTCTTCAATCTCAATCACCTTCATTTGTAGAAGGTGGTTCACACATTATGATTGACGCGGATGTTCTGGGAAGTCCATCTCTTCGTAACGAACAATCGACGTCCGGTTTTTGAATTTGTGTCCTAACCAGAAGGCAAGGAACAACGGAATTCCGACATATGTCGCGGCAATCCCGACCCAATCAATTTGATCAGCAAGGAATGCTGCATAGTTTTGACCAACGATGACAAGGAAACAAAGACCGAATGCAAACAGCGGACCGAACGGGAACGCTGGTGCAACGTAAGGTAAATCTTTCAACGAATGACCTTGTGCAAGGAATCCTTTACGGAAACGATAGTGACTGATCGCAATTCCGAGCCACGCGATGAATCCTGTCATACCTGAAGCATTGAGTAACCACAGATAGACTTGTCCACCAAACATCGATGTTAAGAAACAGAGTGCACCGATTGCTCCTGTTGCAAGCAAAGCGTTACGCGGTACCCCATTTTTCGACACTTTTGCAAAGAACTTTGGTGCATCTCCTTGACGAGCAAGTGTATACAGCATCCGTGTGGAAGCATACATACCTGAGTTACCGGCAGATAGAACAGATGTCAAGATGACGGCGTTCATGAGTGCTGCCGAGAACGCAAGACCTGCTTTTTCAAAGACGAGCGTAAACGGACTAACGGCAATGTCCGTGATGTCATTGGAAACCAAGTTCGGGCTCGTATACGGAATGAGCATCCCGATGACGAAAATCGCAAGGATGTAGAAGAGTAAAATGCGCCAGAAGACTTGTTTGACTGCTTTTGGAACGTTTTTTTTCGGATTTTCCGATTCACCTGCGGCAATCCCGACTAGCTCCGTTCCTTGGAAACTGAATCCAGCAACGAGGATGATTCCGATGACGGCAGGAATACCACCGACGAACGGCGCATCCCCGAGAGCAAAGTTTTTAAAGCCAACTGGTGGCTCCGATGTAAAGACACCGAAAATCATCGCAACACCGACGACTAAGAAGACGATGACAGTGACGACTTTAATCATGGCGAACCAATACTCCGCTTCCCCAAAACCTTTAACGGAGAAGTAGTTCAAGCCGATCATGAGTAAAAGGAATAAGGCACTGAAGTAAAATCCAGGAACGTCCGGGAACCAATACGTCATAACGATTTGTGCTGCAACGAGCTCAACTGCGATCGTGACCGCCCAGTTGTACCAGTAGTTCCAGCCGAGGGCAAAGCCGAATGAGGGATCGACGAATTTTGTCCCGTATGTCGAGAAGGATCCGGCGACAGGCATATACGCCGCCATTTCGCCAAGACTTGTCATTAGGAAGTAGACCATCAGACCAACGATTGCATACGATATAAGTGCACCACCTGGTCCTGCTGCTGCAACGGAAGCACCGGACGCGATGAAAAGTCCTGTTCCGATTGCCCCACCGATGGCAATCATCGACATGTGACGGGCTTGTAATCCACGTTTTAATCCTTCGGCTGTCGAATCTGTTGTTTGTTTCACATCTAGTTTGTTCATTTCGTTCGCTTCTCTCTGTTTAGATTTTTTGAGAGGACACTTTTTGAATGAAAAAACAAAAAGCGCCCTCATCTTCCAGATGGAAGATGAGAACGCAACATAATAAAATGAATGCGCCTCATTCTACCGTCGTGAAAGATAGCTCTCCACAAGTGAGTGATACCCGACTTGTGACAGTATTAGACCTATTCGACCTAATCCCAATCGATCATCTTCAAAGCGATGATTGATTTCGGCAATTCTTCCTTTCAGGTCACTTCATTTGTCGCTTGACGACATCCGTAACCGTACTCTTAAGAACTGCAACCTCCATCCCACTGGTTGAGTGAGAACTGAATTAAATTAGTTATTACTACGCCATATTACACAAACCGCCACGAAATTGTCAATTGCCTTTTTTGAATCTGGGGTAGTAGATGGTAAAAATCCGATATGTTTAGTACACTAAATGATAGAAGTCCACTGAGAGAAAGGATGCTGCTTGCATGCTACAGGAACGTGATTTGCTGACTTACCGACTCGAGGAACAAATGCGTGTCATTCTTCGTACCCTGCGACGTGAACTTAATCGACTATTTGAAGGAACAGCAACCCGAAGCGAATTTTTCATCTTACGGAGTCTTTCAGAAAACGGTCCCCAGCGTCCGACACTTCTTGCGGAACAATTTGAGCTGGCGACGAGTCAAGTCACTGCTTTAACGGATAAGCTCTATAAACAAGGATATGTCACACGGACGCGTTCGACGGAAGATCGTCGCTCGATTGTCCTTGCTTTGACGGATGACGGAGAGCGTGCTTTTCGGGAACTCGAGGTCGTCCGAATAAACTATTTACAAGATCGCTTCGGAACTTTAACAGAAGAAGAACTGGAAACGATGATTCGCGTCTTCGATAAGATTTTACTGACGATGGATGAGGATACGCTCACTTCGTCTTCATAAAAAACGGTAGATTTTCTACCGTTTTTTATGTTTTATCTAAACATTTACCTCTGTCTAACCGTTACCTAGATGAGTATACTGGAGTATATATATGGAAATCTGTTAGCTGGGGAGTTGGGAGGATTTGTTGTCCATCATGAATCAATTCATCATTAACTTTTGTCTACTGTTCACGACGATTACTCTCTTATTCTTACCATTTCGGAATCGACCACGTATTTCGCTGAATTCCAGCTGGAGTACACGCCTCATATTGGGAAGTGTCTGTGGTCTGATTGCAGTTTTGTTGATATTCAATGGCATTCAGATCGATGTCGCCCGTGTGGATTTACGAATCATCCCAGTCGCGATCGCTATGCTATTCGGTGGTTTCCCGAGCGCCATCGTCGCCGGTATAATGATCATCGGGACACGTTACTTTTTGACACCCGTCGATCAAATGGAGGGTTTTTATCTGTCCACACTGATTATCGTCTTAATCATTACGACGATCGGAATCGTACGTCGATTCGTTCATGTCTCGACACGCCATTTTCAATTATTGGTGTCAATTGGTGTTCTCTATTCGTTACCTGCCATCTATATCCTGACAAACAGTTGGTCGACATTCTTTAAAATTTCAATCGCTTATATCTTCTTTAATCTATTAGCTGGCTTTGTTGCTTTTCGACTGCTGACGGAATTACGCCGTCACTTCGAAAACATTCAGTATCAACAAAAACTAGCGATGACGGATGCTTTGACCGGACTTGCCAATCGGCGCCGTCTCGATGATTCACTGTCACTTGTCGGTTCAACGGATCAAGGGTATTCACTTGTCTTGATTGATATCGACTTCTTCAAGCACGTCAATGATACATATGGTCATGACGCCGGAGATGATGTCCTACGTCAACTCGGCATGACACTCGCTTCCTTAACACGACCGGATGACCTCGTCGGACGGTACGGTGGTGAAGAGTTTTTGATCATTTTACCAAGCACTACAGCTAAAGAAGCTCAAAAAATCGCAGAGTTGGCTCGGATGACGGTCGCACGCAACCTGTTCCCGACGGCAGACGTACCTGATCTGCAAATCACGATTTCGCTTGGGATTGCACATTCTAGTGGTTCCCATACGTCTTTAGAAGTATTACAACAAGCAGATAAAGCGTTGTATTACTCAAAAGAAAGCGGACGAAACCGAAGTACGATTTATACGAAGGAACTTGCCTTCCGACAAGCTTGAATACGAGACACTTCCTATCAGGAGTGTCTTTTTCTATGACCTTATTCCGTTTCTTTCGGAAAACCGATGCTTTCAACCGTTCCAAAGACGATCATCCGGCTCAATTGCTCCGCCATATATGCGGATGAATATGGCCGACCGTTTCGTAACCAGGAAATCAATAATCCTAACTGTCCACCAATGACATAGTTCAGTAACAAATCCCGATCGACGAAAGTCGCATCCTCTGCGACTTGGGATCGAAAGACGAGGCGATAATTTTCTTTCAATGTATCAAGAAAACGAGAGATGAACGTTTTGATCGGTCCTTGAACGAGCATCGTCTGATAGAATAATTCATTTTCTTCAATGTGAATGAACAAACGAGCAAAATAATGACTCACCTGCTCGACTGTCGGAAATACGGTGCCTGTACCTGTAATCCGAATCGCTTGTTCGAGCGCCATCATCTGTTCCTCAACGATTTGGTCAAGCAAATCATATTTATCTGTGTAGTGCGCATAAAAGGTCGAGCGGTTCACACCCGCCCCATCCGTCAGCATCTTGACGGTGATGCTCGAAAAGCTGTTTGTCTTCAGTAAACGAAACAATTCCATCGTAATACGGTCACGTGACCGTTTTGGTCGTGGATCACGGCTCTCTTTCATGTGCATTTCACTCCTTTTCCATCATCTTTTTAAAAATGAATCCGTTATCATTTATTTTTCCAACATTTTGTCGGAAATTGTTGGTTGTTTGTTATCTAACTATCCATATAATTAACTATATTAATTACTCCTCCCCCCAGAGGAGTACTTTTTTTGAATCGATTGTACACAAGAAAGGATGCTAACACACTCATGAGTATGAAAAAATTACTAATCATTAATGTCGTTACACTCATCGTTTTGATCGGTGGTGGGGTCGTCGGATACTACTATTACGATCAAGCAACAAGCTATGTCAAAACAGACAATGCGAAAATCGATGGCAAAATGATAACGATTGCTAGCCCAAGCGCTGGTAAATTAACGGACTGGTCTGCTAAAACAGGCGAATCGCTCGACAGCGGTGCAACACTTGGTCACATCATGACTGCGCAAGCTGGACAAAAACCAACAGATCTTTCTGTTTCGATGCCTGCGAAGGCAACGATCGTTCAGTCGATGGCGACAAAGAACGGCTTCGTCGCAGCCGGTACACCACTTGCCTATGGTTTTGACTTAAACGACCTTTGGGTCACAGCGAACATCGAAGAAACAGAAATCGATGAAATCAAAGTCGGACAAACCGTTGACGTATATGTCGACAGCTATCCTGACACGACACTTTCTGGTGAAGTGGAACAGATCGGAATGACGACAGCTTCGACGTTCTCGATGATGCCTTCTTCAAACGGAAATGCGAACTACACGAAAGTCGCACAAGTCATTCCAGTTAAAGTATCACTCTCGCAAGAAAAATCACTCGACATTCGACCTGGTATGAATGTGACCGTCCGCATTCATAAGGATTAAGGAGGGACGTTCATGTCTACTACCTTCTTGTTCGGATATAGTGCGTTCACGATTCTGATCATCATCGGCGTCAACTGGATCGCCCGCCGGAATCGTCAATCCGACATCGCACTGGCCACTGACGGACCGACACTTGAGGAGTCCCTCGAGACGGAACCGACGATGACCGTGACACCACCAGTCGCAGCACCTTCAAAACAAGTATCGACTGAAAACGTCAGTATTCCGAAAGTACTGACGGTCTTACTGATTGGTATGTTCATTGCTATTTTGAACCAAACGTTGATTAATGTCGCGTTACCGGTTCTAATCAATGACTTCAACGTGTCGACGTCCACTGCCCAGTGGTTGACGACAGGTTTCATGCTCGTCAACGGGATCTTGATTCCGATCAGTGCTTTTTTAATGCGCAGTTATACGTTCCGCCAGTTGTTCCTCGCTTCGATGACACTCTTTTTCTTGGGATCAATCATCTGTTCGATGGCGATGAACTTCCCGGTCATGATGATCGGGCGTGTCGTTCAGGCGGCAGGTGCTGGTATCTTAATGCCACTCGGATCAAATGTCTTCATGACATTGTTCCCACCGCATAAGCGTGGCGCTGCCATGGGAATGCTCGGAATCGCGATGATTCTCGCTCCAGCAGTCGGACCAACGATCACGGGATATGTCATCCAAAACTATGATTGGCACGTCATGTTTTATGCGATGTCGTTCTTTGGATTAGTGACATTGCTACTCGGTACGGCTTGGTTCCGACTGACACAGCCACTCTCGAAACCTTCTTTTGATGCACTTGGTGTCTTATTCAGTACGATTGGGTTCGGCAGCCTCCTTTATGGATTTAGTGAAGCTGGGAATGACGGTTGGGATAGTCCGATCGTCATCAGCTCAATCGTCATCGGTTTAATCGGAATCGCTGCTTTTGCAATGCGTGAGCTGTCGATGGAAGATCCGATGTTGAATATTCGTGTGTTAAAGGTTCCGGAATTTTCGTTCACCCTCTTCATCAATGTCATCGTCACGATGGCGTTGTTCGGTGGGATGTTGCTTTTACCGATTTACCTTCAAAGCATTCGCGGTTTTTCACCGGTCGATTCAGGTCTTCTCCTTTTGCCCGGATCACTAATCATGGGAATCACCGGACCGATTGCTGGTCGTTTATTTGACCGCTTCGGTATCCGTCCGCTCGCCATCTTTGGTTTAACATTGATGACGTACGGGACATGGGAATTGACGCAATTGAACATGGATACGTCGTATTACTCGATCATGGGAATCTACATGGTTCGGTCATTCGGAATGGCGTTCATCATGATGCCGATCATGACTGCCGGAATGAATTCCTTACCGATGAAGATGATCCCACACGGAAACGCGACGCAAAACACACTCCGGCAAGTCGCTGGATCCATCGGAACAGCGATTCTCGTCACTGTCATGACACGTCAAACGACGGCTCATTTGGCAGACGACGCGAATCAGTTCACGACTCTCGACCCGACGCTTTCGCAACACTTAAACGACCTCGGACAACAGCTGGGTAGTTCACAAGCCGCTTCGATGAGCTGGTTTACGACGTTGACGAAACAAGCAACGATTCAAGGGATCACCGACGCGTTCTGGATTGCGACCGTTTTATCTGCGCTCGCATTGATTCTGTCCTTCTTCTTGCACGGAAAAAAAGAACCAAATCTGGATTGATTCATGAAAGACCAGTTGATGTCATATCAGCTGGTCTTTTGCTATACTTCGTGAAAAGTTCTTCTTTGCACTTCTCTCTTAAAATCGATACACTAGGGACAATGAGTTTCATATCTAAAGGAGATGCTTTATGGTTGCCTTTCTGCAATTTTATGCGTTTATCTTTGCTTGTTGTTTTGCTTGGCAAGTCGGTCGACCATCGCCTTGGTCGCAAAAGATTTTTCGCGCTTTTTTAACAAGTGTCAACGGGCTCTTCGTCTTTGCACGTGCCTCGATTTCAATCTTTTTGTTAGTTGGACCACTATTACTCGTCACATATCTTATTTTTCCACGGTTAATCACTTTTGAAAATGGTTTAGCGATGGTGATCAGTGTGCTCGTCATCGGTCTGGTCGATCGTCTCGTCAGTCTCGTCGTCCTACCACTCATGCGTTCCTTTTTCTTAAAACGTCAACGCGTCATGCCACAATCGGTGGAAATGGTGCTCTATACGATGGCAATGGCTGTCTTGCTCTTCATTCAGCTTCATGCTGTTCCTGGCGTTCAGATTCATGTAGCATTAACGCTTTTCCTGGGATTCACGATTTATTTCGCCCATTATTTATTTGCGTTGTACCGGATTCGTCTCATGAAAAAGAAACTAACGACTGTTGCTCAAGAAGAGGAACGAAAAGCTTCTTAATACAAATTCAACGAAAGATGATTTCCTCTTGGGAATCGTCTTTTTGTTTTCCCACAAATAACATTGACAATGATAATCGTTATCATTTATAGTGAAAAAGTACTCAGTGAGGAGATGAAACGGATGCATGTTCAACAAGTGATTGAAACACGCCGGTCCATCCGGTCCTATACGGAACAACCAGTTCCGGTCGAATTAGTAGAGATATTACTCGAAACGGCGATGTATGCTCCGAACCATAAGCTACGAGAACCTTGGCGTTTTGTTCTCGCGATCGAAGAAGGACAAACTCGGTACGTCGATGCTTTGATGGAGTTACTGACAGCGCGTGGTCAATTCGAGACGAAAACGTCTGAACAACGTCAACAGGCTGAACAAAAATTACGGGAAGTCCCGGTTTACTTAACGGTACTTTGTCAGGTACAAGGGACACCGGATCAACAGTTAGAGGATACACTCGCAACAGCTGCCATGATTCAAAATCTACAGTTGGTGGCGACAGAGCGCGGTCTTGGTTGCTGCTGGAAGAGTGGAAAACATTGGTTTACACCAGAATATGCTTCACTCGTTCACGCTTCAGAAAACGAACGGGTTCTCGGCGTCATTCAAATCGGCTGGCCAGCCCTCGTTCCACCTGTCAAACCGAGAACGTCCCTGAAGGACAAGTTGACGCACTTTTAAGAGGTGCGCATTCTGCGAGCTACCCCTGCTCGCGCCAATCAAGCCCCAATTCAAAATAAAAACGTTCCGATGACGTCTCTCTCCCCAAATGGAGACGCAATCGGAACGTTTTTTTGTGTTCATACCGACGTTTTCGTATAGACAGGTGCTTCCGGAATCGTGTCATATAACAAATGATCGACAATTCGTTTGGTTGCTTCCCCGTCCTGATACGTAAAGAACTGATTCGCGAACGTCTCGATCTTCTGCGTATCGAATTGCCCGCGTTTAATCCAAGCGATGACGTCTTCGAACGTCGAGACGATCGGTCCCGGTACGAAGGATTCATACGGGAAATAGAAATCGCGCTCTGCTTTGTACGACTGCAGATCGTTAACAAGGAAAATCATTGGCTTCTGCAACAAGGCAAACTCGAAGATGACAGATGAATAATCCGTGATCAGAATATCCGCAATCTGCATCAGATCATTGATGTCCGGATAGTCTGTCATGTTAATGATTTGATCCGAATACGCGTCCGGTACGATTGGTGGATTAAGAACAAACGGATGCATGCGAAGCAAGAGGACTGTATCCGGTCCAAGCTCACGACGAAACTTCTCAAAATCGAGCTCTTGATCGTAATGTGCTGTCGTCTGTCCGTTTCCACGGAACGTCGGAGCAAGTAAGATGATTCGTTTCTTACGCCATTCTGGATATCGGTCATACAACTTTTCTCGCACACGGGCTTGGCGTACTGTATTCAGTAGTTGATCCGTCCGTGGAACCCCTAACGGATGAATCCGTTCCTGTGTCATTCCGAAAGCATCCGCATATGGTGCGACGCAGGCTTCACCGGAAACATAGACCTTGCTATAATTCCGGTGAATCTGGACCATCTTCAAATAATCGTCATCCGGCGAATAGGATTTATCAAGAACACTATAACCAAACTTTTTAAAGGCACCACATGCATGCCACAGCTGAATGACTTCTGTTCCTTTCCGTAAGGACGAGACATATACAGGATAATAATAATCATCGATGATGAAATAACGGGCAGTCGCTAATTCATACGTCGCTCGCATCATGTGGAAGACGTATTGAATTTGTCCCACCAACGATTGAGGAAATCGTTTCAACAAAAAAACGTATTCATATCCTAAATCGCGTCGCTCTAGTTCATCGTAGACGGCACGAAAGTTATCGACGAGACGATCGGAACGATAGGTCGCAAAAACGACTTTCTTTGATTGGATCGGCAGTCGCTTCGTCAACCAATATGTCATAGCAAGCAAATAGTGGACCGTCCGTCGTTGCAATAACCGAATTTTTTGTTTCATAGACGATTCTCCTCTTTTTCAGCGCATATCATCACATGCACCATTCCATGACCGTCTTTCCGAAGCGATTCGTTAAATCGTTTTCAAACGCTTTATGAATATCTTCGATTTGTCGGATTTGGAATACGCCTGAAACCAGATTCGATAGATAGGCTGGAATGTCCGGATGGGTTTGATACAATTCCATCGTCCGTGCGAAATCAGCCGGTGTACTTCGACTTGATCCGTAGACACGCAGTCCTTTTTCAAGAATCATCCGCGTGTTGATCGCGACGGCATCTTCTGACACACCGAGCAATGCCATCGTGCCTTCTGGAATAATGTAATCGATCATCTGATTGATCGCATATTGGCTACCGATTCCACCGACGCATTCGAAACCGTGGTTGAAGGAGACATCAGCTGGAATCTGGTCGATGTGATATGTCTCGTCCGCAAACGAGAAGTAGTCGAGCTTCGACTGGGTTTTACCGAAGACGAGTAGTTTTGCTTCCGGATATAATTTACGCAACAAAAGTGCCGTGATGAAACCAAGATTTCCATCTCCCCAGACACCGAACGTCTCCCGGCGCGGGTGCGCAATCTTTTCAAAGCGAGTTAAGGCATGGACCGATACACTGACAAGTTCAGTGAATGCCGCGACTTCAGGATCAAGATCAGCCGGTACCTCAACGAGACGGTCTGCTTTCAAGAACACATAGTCTTGCATATAGCCGTCGTATCCACTCGAACGGAAACGACTCGTGCGCAGATAGTTTTCACCAATGATATCATCTTCTTCCGTCGGTGTATTCGGCACCATCGCGACGAGTGCTCCCTTCTTGAATGTACCACTTGGATCATGCACGACTTTTCCGATTCCCTCATGAATCATCGCCATCGGTAATTTTTTCGCCAATACTTCCGCACTACGACTACCTGTGAAATAGCGTTGATCCGCGTGACAAATCGATAAATATGTTGGACGCACGACGACACGATCGGTATTCAAAGACCGCTCATCATACGTCACTTCGATCTGACGCGGGGCGACGAGTTGATAGACTTGATTAATCATTGATGAATCCGCTCCTTCAAGATAGCATTTGCGATCCGTAGGTCATATGGTGTCGTCACTTTAATGTTGAACAGTTCTCCTGTGACGAGCGCCACATCTTCTCCTTTCAGAAGAAGAATCTTACACGCATCCGTCAAAATCGCCCGTTCTTCCGTTGAAAGCGACTCATAATGCGATTTTAACTTCGTGATTTGGAAGCTTTGTGGCGTTTGTCCTTGGTACATTTGATCCCGTACTGGAATATCCGTGATCGTTTTGCCGTTCGTTGACGCGACGATCGTATCGATCGCTGAAATGACCGTGTCGCATGAACCGAACTCTTGCGCGGCTTCAATATTTTCCTTGATGATGCGGTGCGTCAGGAACGGACGGACGGCGTCGTGTGTGACGATGATGTCTTCTTCAGACAGACCGTTTTTCTCTTCAATCCAGTTCACCGCTGCCATGATTGATTCATTTCGATCTTGTCCACCCGGTGTAATGATAAGACGTTCATCTTTTCCGATGTATTTTTCCAAAATATCGCGTGTATAGTTAATCCAAGCAGTCGGTGTGACGATGATGATGCGGTCAAAATCTTCATGTAATAAAAATTTTTCTACTGTATGGACGATGATCGGACGTTCTCCGATCGATAAGAATTGTTTCGGGCGATCGACATTCCCCATTCGTGTTCCTTTTCCTCCAGCTAAAATGGCTGCATAAATCATCTTCTGACGCAGTGTCTCGTTGCCTGTTACAAACGAGACGACCTGCTTCCCTCCCTTATGAAATAATCGGATTTCGGTTTTCTCTCCCTATCGTTCAGGGTATGTGTAATGATGCAGTCTGTATTGAAGTGTTATTTTACAAAAACACAAAAAAATAAAGAAATCCCTATTAATTTTAATGTCTCACGATATAATGAGTGGTGATTTCTAGTTTCACTATACTATGTTCAACTGCATTTTAAAATTTTATCGTTATTGTGTAAATGTAATGTAATTATTCGAGCGAGGAGAGATGGTTTTGACAGAAGAGACACTTATGCCTACTTTACATGCCGAGGTCACCTACTTGGAATTAGCCGGAACGACGTTTCGTTTCGAAGCACGTTTAAGCGGGTTGACTGATTTTTTGCGCGCTGAACAAACATTATTTGAAAATCCTATATCGCATCAAACTGATTCCGAGGAACCGATCGACGACTATATTCAGTCTGAACCTGCTGAAGTATCGGTACCGCTCGAACGTGCCATCGTTTTTCGTAACAAACGAAATAAACGGACATTCATTTGCCGTTTTCCGTTTGAAGGAGACTGGACGGAAGAGCCCTTTACAGGCGAATTAAATTTGAACCACATTACACCGACGGGTCGTCCGTTGCCGATGGGTTATTTTGATGCCTTCTTCGCCATCGTGCAAGGAAAGACGATCTTACATGAAGCGCCTTTTGGTGATACACGTTCACTTATCCCTGTCGCTTACCGCGTTGATACGAAACATAGTAACGCGTTGATCTTACTTGAGTACGAACTTGTCGTGCAGTATTCGCAATACAGCAACTCTTTAGGTTTCCATTCCCTGAAAAAAGGCGAAACGAAACGTCTAATTCAAGTCATTAACCGGTATAAAAAATGGAAGAAGAACATGAAAAAGCGGGCGTTCAAGTTCCGTCGTTTTACGTTCAAGGCGATTTATAACGTTACGAAATGGACCCAACCGATCCAAGAGAATAAAGTCATCCTCGCTTCCGACTCACGGAGCGATATTAGTGGTAACTTCGCCTATATCTTGGATGAAGTCGAGCGTCGCAATCTCGATCTCGATGTGAAGACGTTCTTCAAACCGAATCTACAGTCTCGCCGTGATTGGCGTGATAAGTTTGCGCTGCCATATCACTTAGCGACAGCAAAGACGATTCTTGTCGATGATTTCTATCCGATGATCTATCCGTTAAATATTCGTAAAGGCAGTGACCTCGTTCAAGTCTGGCATGCCGTTGGCGCCTTCAAGACGTTCGGTTACAGTCGCCTCGGAAAACCAGGTGGTCCAAGTGCGAACTCGCTCAGTCACCGGAACTACACGAAAGCGATCGTTAGCTCTCATAATGTCGCCCGTCATTACGCAGAAGGTTTTGGTTTACGGGAAGACCAAGTTATCGCGACCGGTATTCCTCGGACGGATATGTTCTTCGATCAACCGTTCATCGAGGAAGCGAAAGCACGTATTTATGAGGAATATCCAATCTTCAAACAAAAGAAAGTCATCATGTTTGCTCCGACATTCCGAGGAAATGGTGCAAAGAGTGCCTATTATGATTTTGATCAGCTGGATCTCGATGCGTTGTATGAAGCACTTCATGAGGAGTATGTCTTTGTCCTAAAACTCCACCCGTTCATCCGTCGTCGGATAGAGATTCCTGAAGTCTATGCCGACTTCTTCCTTGATTTGACGGATCATCGTGAAATCAATGAATTGCTGTTCGTCTCAGACATTTTAATCACGGATTACTCATCGACGTGCTTCGAGTTCTCTCTATTGAATCGACCTATGTTGTTCTTCGCGTACGATCTTGAAGACTATATCTCGAAACGTGATTTTTACTATGATTTTGAGGAATTCGTACCTGGTCCGATCGTCAAGACATCAGAAGAGTTGATTGAGCGAATTAAAAATCAAGACTTCGAAATGCACAACGTCAAAGCATTCGCGGAGTACTTCTTCGAGCATCAGGACGGGAAATCGAGTGCCCGGTTCGTCGATCAAATTTTGCTTGGTGAAAAAAAATGACTACTGCTATCAAACCAGTGACCGCTCCTATGTACGATCATTGGCTTGGAAACTATAAAGTGCTACTCATTTTCACGGTTGTCTTTGGTCACTTGATCGAGACGTTCCGTGACTTACCAGGAAATGATGTCGTCAAGATGGCGTATAACGTCATTTACCTGTTGCATATGCCAGCCTTCATCTTCATGAGTGGCTATTTCTTTAAACAAGCGCGACCACAACGAATCATCGCGTTCGTCGTTCTCTATTTTCTCTGGCAGTCGATTCACGAAATTTATTTATCTTACACGCAGGATGACTCCTTACGGGAAATGCTCGATGGATTACTTCATCCACTCGTTCCGAACTGGACGCTTTGGTATTTAATCGGCATTATCATTTGGCAGACCGTCACACCGGCTTTTCTAGCGATGCGTTTTCCGCTGATCGTCAGTGTCTTATTCGCCTTATTGATCAACGCCAATCCAGATTCGATCACGAACTTCCTATCATTACAAAAAGTCGTCAGCTTTTATCCGTTCTTCTTGATGGGGTATCTCGTCAAGGAGCATGGCTGGTTAACTGACGTCGGCTGGCGAAAACAGATGACAGCACCGATCGGGCGGTTGACCGGACTGATCGTCTCACTCTTGATTGCCGTCTTCATGATTCTCTGGACAAAAAACGGGTTTGACACGGTCTGGCTCTTTTACCGCGATACGTATGGTGAATTCGAAGTCCCACTTCTCAAGGGAGTAGCAATCCAACTGTTTCTTTACGCCATCAGCGCCATCATGATCTTCTCCGTTCTCCTGCTCGTACCGCATCGGTCGTTCGGTGAACGGTTTGACCAGATCGGAATTCAGACGCTCGCGATCTATTTGATCCACTCGTTCATCGTTCGTTTGTTCCGAGATTCGGTTCCACCAGCCATTACGGAGTCACCACTGTTATTGATTGGACATTCTTTCTTACTCGCTACCGGATTCGTCTGGTTGCTGTCGAGTCGACCCATCGTGACGATTTTCCGACCGTTGCTGTCACCGAACGTCAAATGGTTATTCAAAAAAGAGCAATAAGTTTGAATTGGCTCTATCCTTCTTGAAGGATAGAGTCTTTTTCAAATCATCGACTCGTCTACGTTGACAGACGCTTTAGCTTGAATCTAAGATAATGAAAGTGAAACAAATAACCGCTTACAAAAAGCGAGTCGAAAGAAGGGGTCCCCTTGCACGCGGATCAACGAAAAAAATTAACGGTCCTCATGATCAATATGTTTATTGCGGTCGGGAGCTTCGGGATCATCATTCCGATTCTACCCGCTTACTTAGCGTCGATTGGACAAGGTGGGACGGCGGCTGGATTAATGATTGCCATCTTTGCCGGAGCACAGCTCGTCATGTCACCGATTGCTGGTAAATGGGCAGATCAATATGGTCGTCGTAAGATGATCATCTATGGATTGGTCGGCTTAACGCTCTCGATGTTTGTCTTCTATTTCTCAAACTCTGTCACGGTCCTCTACATCTCGCGCGCAATCGGCGGTGCCGGTGCCGCACTCCTGATTCCAGCGATTTTTGCTTACGTTGCGGACATCACGACGATGGATCAACGTGCAAAAGGAAACAGCTACGTCTCAGCTGCGATGTCACTCGGGATCGTCATCGGTCCAGGAATCGGTGGATTCCTTGCCGAGTATGACTTAAAATTGCCATTGCTCATCTCAGCGATCGTCTCGGGTGCAGCCGTCTTATTCAGCGTCTTGTTACTTCAAGAAAGCGAACAACACGATGCAACAGCGATGGCACCAGATGAAGGATCGATGCTTAAGAAACTGGGGACATCGTTTAAAAAACCGTACTTCGTACCGCTCGTCATTACACTCGTCATGAGCTTTGGTCTCATGGCATACGAATCGGTACTCGGTCTGTTCGTTGATGATCAATTCGGTGCTTCACCGAAGGACATCGCGATCATGGTGACGTCAACTGGAATCATCAGCGTCATTGCTCAAATCTTCATCGTCGATAAGTTATCCCGTAATTTAGGCGAAGGAAAGGTCCTGAACCTGTTCCTGTTCATCGCAGCACTCGGCTTCCTGTTGTCATTATTGACATCAAGTTACGGTGGATTCTTTGCGATCACTCTCGTCATCTTCCTTGCGACATCGATTTTACGTCCCGTCTTGAATACGATGATTTCAAAGCTCGCTGGTAATGAGCAAGGCTTTGCTATGGGAATGAACAACGCCTACATGAGTATCGGGAACGTGCTCGGACCGACGCTTGCCGGTGTACTGTATGACGTCAACATTTTCTATCCATTCGCACTTGGTCTGATCTTCCTTGTCGTGACGTTCATCGGATCATTCATCTGGCAAAAACGTCAAGCACGATTAATTGCCAAGGTCGAACAGAGTTCTTAAATGAATCAAAAATAGCCTCGATTACTCTATCCTATCAGACAGAGTAATCGAGGCTATTTCATTTATCCCTATTCATTCGTCATACGAATTGTTCCTCTGTTACTGACACGAGCAGTTTCGCAACGATTTCTGTTAACAAGAAGACGAAGACGACTCCTGTAAAATCCAGCGTCAACCATGGCATCAGACCGCAGCCGATCAAAAACGTCCCAATCATTAATGGACGATATGACGAAAAGGATGGTCGCTTCGGACGGATACTTAAAAGGATGCTCACAATACCAAGCATGATAAGCCATATCAATGAAATATCATAGAAAAAGTGATCAACTAGTAAAAATAGACCAATCGGATACAGCGGAATCCACCAACGGTTCATCCTTATGCCTCCCGTTTTCTTTTCAGTATCGCATGGTTTGAATCGATTCCCTTTATTTTGAAATGACTTATCCGTACTGCTTTTGATGCGCACGTTTGAGTTCAAGGTATTCTTCGTCCGCCCGAATCAAATCCCATTTTTCTTGGAAGATGGCCGCGGATTTTGCTTTTTCTTCGTCGATTTCGCGTGTGTGTAATTCTTTGGTCTCTTTATCTTTATATTTGCGCCCACCCTTGTAGTTCGCGTAACGTCGCGCGCGCGTATGTCCCATCTGAATGAACTTCCGCGCCATATCCATGCCGACGAAGTCCCCGTCTTCTTTATAAGCTAAATACATCTCATAAATTTTCTCAGACGATTCCTTCGCGATATCCGGCGTCTTAAAACGCCAATGCGGCAAAATCTCACTTTTGTAAGGTTCGACGAGTAAGACCCCTTGCTCCCCGCGTCCAATCCGGTACTTTTCCGGCTCCTTACGAAAATCCGTCGTCTTGAAATCGAGATCGTAATCAAACGCCATCCCGGTCACGCTCCCTTCTACTTTGAAACGTTCCCTTCCTGTCCGTTCATCAATCCTCGATCCGGTAGAGTCCTTGCGTATAAATCGTCGCTAAGACGTGTGCGATCTCTTCGATCGTCGCTGTCGCCTCTTCGCGGACGACTTCGAATAAATACATCTCATTCGCAAAGAACCAACCACGGGCGACGAGTTTCGAGTCGACATCCTGCCGCGCAAGTCCTGTCTCCTGCGCATACTGGATATCCTGACTGATCCGATCAATGAAGCGTTCTCGAATCGCTTTCCATTTCGCACGGACGATGTAAGAGACGCCGATTGCTTGCTCGACGATCCGTAGCATCGCTCGTTCTTCTTCCGCGAGACGTAAGAAATCCGTAGCTTGCGTCACGATACGTTCCTTTGCCTCTAGCGACGTCGTCGGTTCAAATGTTCGTTCCGCGATCGCATGGAAACGACTCATGACATCTTCCATCAGGACGACGAGCAACTCATCTTTCCCTTCAAAATGCACGTAGGCTGTTCCGTAGCCGACGCCAGCTTGTTTGATCACTTGTGAAATCGTTGACGTTTGAAACCCTTGTTCTAAGAAGACGTCACGTGCCGCACTCAACAGTTTTTTGCGTGTCCGCACTGTGCGCAGATGCCGTTTATCGATTTTTTCTGGTTGAGAAGATGACATGTCCTTCACTCCTTTTGTTTTCTCTATTCGATAATATTGACACAATGTCAATTTGTTTGCTACGCTTTTGTCAAAATTGATTGAGTATTCATTTGAGGAGGATGACGTATGACACTGCAAGCAAAACGGACCGATGCCGTTGCTCGGGACGAGCAAGATGTATTGTCCACCTATCGTGATGAGTTTTATCTGCAACCGGGTAGTATCTATATGGACGGAAACTCGCTCGGTTTATTATCGAAGCGTGCCGAGAAGACGTTGCTCGAGTCGCTATCAGACTGGAAAGAGCTCGGGATCGATGGCTGGATGAAAGGACGTCATCCTTGGTTCGAATTATCAGAACGTCTCGCTGTCCTCAACGCTCCGCTTGTCGGCGCACAAGCGGAAGAAGTCATGGTCACCGGTTCGACGACCGTCAATCTACATCAACTCGTCGCGACATTTTTCCAACCAACAGAAGGACGAGATAAGATTTTAGCGGATGCGCTGACGTTCCCGTCGGACATCTATGCTTTACAAAGTCAGCTTCGTTTACGCGGACTGGATCCAGAGACACATCTCGTCCAAGTACCAAGTCATGATGGTCGCTTTTTAGATGAGGACGATATCATTGCCGCGATGACAGACGATATCGCTTTGATTGTCTTGCCTGCCGTGCTGTACCGAAGCGGACAGATTCTCGATATGGAGCGTTTAACGAAAGCGGCACACGACCGCGGTATCTTGATTGGTTTTGATGGCTGTCATTCCGTCGGAGCCGTTCCGCACGCTTTCCATGACTGGGGCGTCGACTTTGCTTACTGGTGTAATTACAAGCACTTGAACGGCGGCCCTGGAACAGTCGGTGGATTATTCGTCCACGAACGTCATTTCGGAACGTTGCCCGGGCTGACGGGCTGGTTCGGTTCGCGCAAGGATAAACAGTTTGACATGGATCACACGATGACACCGGCCGCGCACGCAGGCGCTTTCCAGATTGGAACACCACACGTCTTAAGTCTCGCCCCACAAATCGGTGCGTTAGAGATGTTTGACGAAGTCGGTATTGAAGCCGTCCGAACGAAGTCCCTTGCGCTGACGCAGTACATGATGGACCTTGTCGAGCAGGAACTCATACCGTACGGTTTCGTCATCGGAAATCCAATCGACGATAAACGCCGTGGGGCGCATCTCAGCCTCGAGCATCCGGAAGCGGCACGGATCTGTAAAGCACTCAAGGAAAACCGGATCATCCCCGATTTCCGGGCACCGAACATTGTCCGTCTAGCACCCGTCGCGCTCTACAACACGTTTACCGATGTCTATGACGTCGTCGCGACACTTAAACGAATCATGGAAGATAAAGAATACGAACGTTTCGCGAATGAACGCGAAGTCGTTGCTTAAGGAGTACACCATGGAACAACCTACTGAACTACGGCGTGAACTCAAGACACGCCAACTCACGATGATTGCAATGGGCTGCGCGATCGGTACCGGTCTCTTCCTCGGAAGTGGGCTTGCGATCGGGCTTGCTGGACCGAGCGTTTTGATCAGTTACGCAGTCGGCGCCTTCATCGTCCTACTTTTAATGGGCTGTCTGGCTGAAATGACGGTCGCCCATCCGACATCTGGCTCGTTCGGTACGATTGCCGAACGATACATTAGTCCGTACGCGGGATTTCTCGTCCGCTATTCGTACTGGATCGCAAACGTTCTCGCAATCGGCGTTGAAGTTAGTGCGATCGCCATCTATATGAAATACTGGTTCCCGGACGTTCCCGGGGTCGTCTGGATTCTCATGTTCGCTGCCGCGTTGATTTACATTAATGCTACGACAGTCAATACGTTCGCAACCTTCGAGTACTGGTTCTCGGTCATTAAGATTAGTGCCATCTTACTGTTCATCCTGCTTGGTGCTTACTTGGTCATCGGTAGTCCGAGCCCTGAGATCGGTCCACAAAACTTCACGAATGATGGTGGCTTCATGCCATTCGGCTTCTCGGGTCTCTGGATTGCGATCTTCATCTCCCTGTTCAGTTTCCTCGGAACGGAATTGATTGCTGTCACTGCCGGTGAAGCAAAGGACCCGGACGTTGCCGTACCGAAAGCATTGAAAGCGACAGTCTTCCGTCTCTCGACGTTTTATGTCGTCACGATTGCTTTAATGTTGATGATTGTCCCGTGGCAACAAGCAGGCGGCGTCGATCAAAGTCCGTTCGTCAAAGTAATGGAGATGCTATCGATTCCATATGCAGGCGGTATCATGAACTTCATCATCCTGACGGCAGCGCTCTCCGCGATGAACAGTCAGCTGTATGCTTCGACACGGATGATGTATTCATTATCCAAGGCAACATATGCGCCAAAAGTATTTGGTCGTTTAAATCGAAAAGGTGTACCGCTCTTCGCACTCGCCTTATCAACGCTCGGCATTTTTCTCGCAGCGATCATCAGCAGTCAGTCGAGCGTCTCTTATCCGTTCATGATGGGGATTTCGATGTTCGGGGCGATTTTCACGTGGTTCATGATTTTCATCTCCCACCTCTACTTCCGTAAAGCCTGGGAACGTGAAGGTGGACGGACGTTACCGGTTCGGATGATGGGCTATCCGTATCTGACGGCCCTCGGTGCATTGTTGTTATTCGCACTCGTCCTGACGACATGGTTCACAGATTTCCAAATCGTCTTGAAGTTTGGTGTACCGTGGTTAGTGTTCTTATCGATCGCCTATTTCTTCTGGAAACGGGCGCATCCAGAACAACTGAAGACTGCTGAAAAACGAAAACTGAATTAACTCGATAAAGGGGATGAATGGGAATGACAAAGACAGATCCTACGTCTATTGAAGCATCGATTCAAACGGATTTTAAGAAAGATATGTCCTACGGGGATTATTTGCAACTGGATCCATTGCTTACGAGTCAACATCGCTTATCGGGGCATCATGACGAGATGCTGTTCATCATCATTCATCAAACGAGCGAGCTATGGATGAAGCTGATCCTGCATGAGATGCGTGCAGCGACGCAAGCCGTTGCAAACGATGATCTCGAATCATCGTTTAAGATGCTCGCACGGATTTCAAAGATTCAGCACCAGTTGATTCAGTCGTGGAATGTCTTGTCGACCTTGACCCCTGCCGAATATCTGGAATTCCGTGATGCGCTTGGTCACTCGTCCGGTTTCCAATCGTATCAAAACCGCCAAATCGAATTCGCGCTCGGCTTCAAGAATGAGCAAATGCTAAAAGTCTATGCGCATGACGAAACCCTCTATCCGATGATGCTGGAAGATCTGAAGACACCAAGCATCTACGACGAAACGATTCGCGCGATGGCGCGCCATGGGCTACCGATCGACGAATCCGTCCTTGAGCGTGATGTCACGCAAGACTGGACGCCGAATGCAAGTGTCGAAGCAGCTTGGGCAAGCGTCTATCGTGATGTCGATCGGTACTGGGATTTGTATGAACTCGGTGAAAAACTACTTGATATCGGGAGCCAACAACAGATGTGGCGCTTTAACCACATGAGTACCGTCGAACGGATCATCGGACAAAAGCCAGGAACGGGCGGTTCTTCTGGCGTCAGTTATCTACGACGTGTGCTTGACCACCGCTTCTTCCCGGAACTGTGGTCAGTCCGCACGACATTATGAGGAGGATGAAGCGATGACACGATGGATTGATGTTTCACAACCACTTGATCGCCACGTCACGACGTGGCCGGGGGATACACCGTTTGAAGCAACATTGACATGGAATAAGGCAGACACCGGTTCCGTTAACGTCGGCAAAGTTACGATGAGTCTGCATACCGGCACTCATGTCGACGCGCCGTTTCATTTTGACGATGCTGGACAAAAAATCATCGACCTTGATCCGGATCTCTACATCGGACATGCGCGTGTCATTTACTTACCAGGTCGTACAGAAATCACAGCCGCTGATTTAGATGGCTTTGAGCTAAATGACGTTCAGCGCTTGATCATCAAAACGGATGGTTGGATCGACAAATCAACTTTCCCGGAAACGATTCCCGTCTTGACGCCAAGTCTTGCTGAACGTCTCGGAGAACTCGGGATTTCGCTGATTGGTCTTGACTTACCAAGCGTCGATGCGATTGATAGCAAGGAAATGGCAGCCCATCACGCACTGGCACAGCATGGAGTCCATATCCTCGAAGGACTCGTCCTCGATGCGATCACGCCTGGTGATTATCACTTGAATGCCGTCCCGCTCCCGCTCGTCGACGGCGATGGTAGTCCCGTTCGCGCCTTACTTCGTCCATACTAAAAAATCCGTCCAGCAGGCTCTCTGCTGGACGGATTTTTTACTTATGTAGCGGTTCGAATAAACTGGCTTCGATCTGACGAATGACATGTCCGAGAACTGCAAGTGACGAATCGACCTCAAATCCTTGGTCTAGTGAATGATTCGCTCCTTCGATAACATCGATCATTAATTGTGATGTCCGACACGTTTCAAGTGCTGCCTCATCATAAAACTTATCGGCCGTGCCAATGACGATCAGTCCAGCTTGCGTAGATGTGGCGATTTGTTCAACCACTTCATTTAGGACAGGTGTTAAGAAGACGAAGCGCGCTGTCTGTAGACTCGGCTTAGCAAGTAACGCGGCAAGCGGAATCGTTCCTAACGATTTTGCGATAAACTGAACGTTCTCGTATGGATGCGTCGCCAGCACTTCTGAGACGACAGCGTCAACCCGGCGCGTCATGCAGGCATTTGAATCAGCGTCTGACATCAAAAATAGATCTTCTGTCACATAGTGAATGCAGATGACATCGATGCCTCGCGCGAGTAATGCCATTCGAGTGTAGTAAAAGTATGGATGGTCGTATACGTACGATGCTCCCGAGATCAAGAAGCAGACCTGTTTGGATCCCATTTGAAAATGATCATATGAGACGGTCGTCTGATCGACGACGATGGATGATTGTTTGATATGCATGAAACCCCTCCACGTTTTTTCTAGACTTTACCATTTCAGAGGTGGACTGTCATGTCTTTTTGACTCTTTCTTATTTGAAGAAGTAGTGCGATGTAAGAAACCATCCGCGTATATCATCCTCTCTTTCCACAGGCGGGAGATAAGCCGCGACAACTCGCATTTCTTGCGATCTGCCGGGTCTTATCTATCCCTGACGAAAGCTACTTTGTTGCTTTCTTTTCCTGTAGGAGTCGAGGATGAATCTGCTTCTTCTCCTATTTAACAAAAAAGGTCGCTTTCCGATTTTTCATTCGGAAAACGACCCTCTGTTCGTCAAACATTTGTTGATTACCCTCTATCTTTTACTACTTATTAGCCAATCGGAGCAAACACCGACTGTTCGACTTGTTTTAACTCATAAAACGCCCCTTGTCGTGTCATCAATTCGGCATACGTTCCGACTTCGATGACTTGTCCTTGATCCATGACGATGATTTGATCCATCGCTTCAAGACCCGCTAAGCGGTGGCTGACGAGGACAAGTGTCGCATCCGTTGCTCGCGCAAACAGTCGCTTGAGAATCATCTGTTCCGTCAAAGCATCAACGGATGACGTCGGTTCGTCAAGCAAGTAAAGTGATGCTTCTCGCAAGAGTACGCGGGCAATCGCTAGCCGCTGTTTTTCTCCTCCGGATAAGTTCTCTCCTTTTTCAAACACACGATCACTCAACTCGAATGTCGTTAATCCGACATCATCGAGTGCTTGTCGCATTGCTTCGTCCGTCGCTGCTTCGTTTGCGAGAAGTAGATTATCACGAAGTGTTCCATAAAAGTAGTGATTTTGTTGCAAGACGACATTCGCGTGCTGCCAGAGTCCTTCCGGATCAACCGTCTGACTGTCCTGTCCAGCAATCGTTAATCCGTCCGTCGGATACATCCGTAACATCAATTGAAGTAACGTTGATTTCCCGGAACCACTCGCTCCGACGATTGCCGTCTTCTTACCAGCCGGAATCGAAACAGTGACGTCACGTAAGACTGGACGGGGTGCATCAGGAAACGTAAACGTCAGCGCATTCGTTTCAAAGGACGGTACCTGATCGAGGACGAACGGAGCGTACGTCGGCTCCTCTTGCTCGGTCACGACTTCATCAAGTCGTTTCGCAGCATGCCGGCTGTCTTCAAAAAAGCCGGGTAAGATCGCCATCGGTGCCGCATTTTCAAAGACGGTCAGCGATGTCATGACGAGTAAAGCGAGGAAAACTCCCTCGAGTTGTCCGCTTGCGACGAGATATGCACCCACACCGAGGACAAGCCAAGAGATGATCAACGTCACCATCGTATTCAAGGCCAGGTTCGAGACAGCGTGTAAACCATTACGTTTCTCTTCCTCGACATACCGTTTCGCGACGGCATTCAAGTCCTGTTCCTTTTGGTCGAGCTGTTGGTAAATCTTCAAATCACGATAGCCTTGGAATAACTCTGTCACTTCTGTCGACAAGTCACCACGTCGGACACGGACTGAACGGGCGAAGCGTTGTTCACGGTACGCGAACCATCCCGGAATCAAGAAACCGGTCAAAATTAAACCAAGCAACAGAATCCCGGCAATCGTCCATGAGAAGAAACTGACGAAAAAGATCGTACAGAAGAAAACGAGCAGTAACACGATCGGCGGATAGAGGACACGTAAGAACGTATTTTGCAGACTCTCGACATCCCCGACGATCCGCGCAAGTAAATCCCCACTGCGGTACTTACCAAAAATCCCTGGCGCAAGCGGCTCGAGACGACGGTAAAATGACGTTCGCAAGTCACTAAGGATCGTAAACGTCGCCCGGTGCGAATAGTAACGTTCCGCATACCGACTGACGGCGCGCGTCAGACTCGACACTTTTTGCAGGGCGATCAAGACAGCGAGTGTCTGGATCGGTGGCAACAAGGCTGCCTTTGAAATCAGGTAACCACTTGCTGCGAATAAACCGACCGCTGTCACACCGGCGAGGACACCGAAGAAGATCGACCAGGCGATATCGCGTTTTTGATGCACCATCAACCGAAAGACTCCTAATAATTCCTTCATCGTGTTTCCTCCCCTCTCTGGACGCTACGCATCCGCGCATATTCCGAATCGCGACCAAGCAATTCATCGTGAGTGCCACGATCGACGATTCGTCCGCCGTCGAGAACGACGATTTGATCCGATCGTTCAATCGTATGCAAACGGTGCGCGACAGTGATGACGGTTGCCGATTGTCCGAGTTGCTCAATCGCGTGTTGGAGCAGTCGCTCCGTTTTGACATCAAGTCCAGTCGTCGGTTCATCAAAGACGACGACGTTCGGTCGTTTCAAGAACGCTCGTGCTAACGCAACACGCTGTTTTTCGCCACCCGATAGACCACGTCCACCTTCTCCGATCACCGTGTCGATCCCTTCAGGCAACGTCGCAATCAACTCCTCGAGCCCTGCCGCCTGCGCCGCTTCGAAAATCTCTTCCGGCGTCGCTTGACGAAGCTCACCAATCGCGATGTTTTCTGCCAGTGTTCCGGCATACAGATACGGATGTTGAGAAATGTAGCTCAACTGACGGAACCAGCTTGTTTCCTCCACCTGACCGCGCTCGGTCCCGTCGAGTAGAATCCGTCCTTCTTGTGGATCCGCGAGTCCGGCAATCAACTGCAAGACGGTCGATTTACCGGCCCCACTGCGACCGATCAATGCTACCTTTTGATACGGCTCAATCGTAAGCCCGATATCTTGTAAGGCAAAACGTCCTTCTTGGTACGTAAAGCCGACTTCATCCAAGACGATTCGTGGTGGACGATTGGTCGTGAGTTCCGATTGACCGAATGCAACAGGACGATCATCTGCCGTCAGTTCGGCTGCGATCTGTTTCGCTGCTGCCACACTACCGCGTCCCGTATGGAAAGCAGCCCCCATCTCTTTTAAGGCAAGATAGTATTCTGGTGCCAACACGAGCATCAAGAACGCTGGGATAAAGGTGATGCTTTGAAACAGAATCAAACGCAGACTGACTTCAAGTGCAATCATTCCCATGCTGAGCATCGAGATGAACTCAAGCATCAATGACGACAAGAAGGCGAGCTTCAAGACCGTTAATGTCGCATCTCGGAAATCGAGACTGCTTTTTTCGATGACGTCACGCTGTCGTTTCGCGCGACCGAATAACTTCAAGGTTATCAGTCCTTGTAACGTATCGAGGAACGTTCCTGAGAATGCCGTCATCTTCTCGAGTTGAGCATCGGCCCGCTTTTGCGTCATGATGCCGATGATGATGTAAAACAACGGAATGAACGGCGCCGTGATCATCATGACAAGACCCGTGATCCAGTCATAGCTGAATGCCGCAATCAAGACCATCAATGGAACGATTGTCGTCTGGACGACTTTCGGCAAATATTGACTATAGTAGCTGTCCATCTCGTCTACTGCATCGAGCAAGACACTGACCTTCTGTCCCGCTTGCCCTTGTAGCATCATCTCGACTGAGCGACTCGTATATTTCGCAACGAGTGCTTCCCGAAGCGCCTGCTTCATGTGTGCCGATAACGTCGTACCAAGACGACCGTTCCAATACGTCACGGCGACTCGGAGCAACAGCATCCCGAGAACGACGAGCAGTAAAGGAATAACGGCTTCAAACGGTTGTTCTTTTAGGAAAATGCGATCGACCGTCAACACGATGCCGTATGACTGACCGACGACCGCGACCCCCATCAGGAAAGCCGCGATGATGAATTGAATGAGAATACTGCGTGGAATCTGGACGATTCCTTTTAATGGATTCATATACAAACGTCCTTTCACGAAGTGTGAACGACTTTTAGTGAATATTTTCACATATCGTACATTTAGTATATCTAATCTGGAACGGGGATGCCATGCAGATGCTGTCGAAAAGGTGTGACGGTTTTGTGAGAGCATAAAACTCGACAATCCTTTCGAATGAAACTATTATGGATAGATATTATCCACGTTTAACGAAAGGAGTCTTTCTATGCAAATGAAAACCGGGGTCGAGCAATCCGTCTACGCGATGTTGCTTTTGACCTTCCTTCCAGATCGCGCTGTGTTGCCCGGTGAATTCATCAGCCAGCAACTCGGTGCTTCACCGACCTATTTCCAAAAGCTCTTACGAAAACTCGTTCAGGCGGATCTGTTGTATTCCGTACCGGGTGTCAAAGGGGGCTTTCGCTTGCGACGTCCGGCAGACGAAATTCAAATCTTCGATGTCTATCAAGCCATTGAGGGCAAACAGACATTGTACGCGTCAAGTGGTGTCTTTGAAGATTTGATGGGGATTCAGGAACAGGAGATCGGTCTGCTCTCGAATCTGATGACAGAGGCAGAAGATGCGTGGCAATCGACGTTGAAGCGCGAATCAATCGGCTCGATCCGTCAAGCAATTGACGCCTCCTGTCCACCAGAACATTTAGAACGGTTGCATGCGTTAATCACAGACCGGATGATGACACTTTAATGAACAGAAAGAAGTTTTTACTATGGTATTGAATCGTTATTTCGACTTATTCGACGCGTCACGCACAGATGAACAAGCTTTTGAGGATCTCGTTTCCTTATTCACGACAGACATCACGTTCGTCCTGAACGGACAACCAAAGTACGGCATCGACGCCTGGAAACAATTCGTCCGTCATGTGTTTACAACGAATCAAGACATTAAGCACATGTACGCCGGCTGGGAAGAAACAACACCCGGAACATATGAAACACGCTGGGCAGTTTGCGGAAAACGGGCAGACGGTAGTGTCTTCACGCAAGACGGAAAAGATATCGCACGTCTCGATGAAAACGGACGGATCGCTTACCTGGAAAACGTTCCAGATGATCCGACGATGTTCCGTTCATAAGATGGCTTTTAAATAACGAAGAGGCTGACTCGAAAGTCAGTCTTTACAAAGATAAGGGTGGCAGAATAATAAACTGCTATCCTTATCTCGTAACAAAAAGAATGACGCGTCACACGCCACTCCTACAGGAACAAGCGCATTTATGCGCTGTCAGAGACGAACAAGACCCGCTTTCCTGCTTCAACAAAGCAGGAAAACTGGCTTGTGTCTCGCCTGAGGAAAGGGCGTGAAAAGACGCGTCATTCTTTTTTTAAGTCAGCCTCTTTTGGTATTTAGCGCTTCAGTACGAGTCGTTTCAACAAATAGCCCGTGATGACAAGTAATGACGCAATGGCGAAATAGACCATGTAGATCAACAAGTCCGGTGCAAATCTTGACACGATGTACGTCAATACGACGACAGCCGTATACAGCAACAAAAATAGACTGATGTGCTTCAACTTCGACACTCCCCTTTGAATCCTTCTCTCTTCTTTACGGAAACGATTGGAAAATGTTTCAAAAGGTATGTCTTTACTTCGTTTTATAGATTCTTCGCTTTGAATGTGTCTCCACCTTCGATCGTGCCGTTATCAAAGCCTTTTTGGAACCAACGTTCCCGTTGCGCCGATGTGCCGTGGGTGAAACTTTCCGGTACGACATATCCTTGTCCTTTCTCTTGTAACGTATCGTCCCCAACAGCATTCGCTGCCGTCAACGCTTCTTCGAGATCGCCTTCTTCGAGCAAGTTTTCGCCTTGCGCGTGATGCGCCCAGACGCCGGCATAATAATCTGCCTGTAGCTCGAATCGAACGAGGTACTTGTTGAACTTCTCCTCACTCATTTGCTTTCGAAGTGGCATGATCTCATCCGATTTTCCGAGTAACGTCTGGACATGATGCCCGACTTCATGCGCAATGACATACGCCATCGCAAAATCGCCCGGTGCTCCGTATTTCGTCTGCAGTTCATCATAAAAGCTTAAATCAATGTATAATTTCTGATCACCGGGACAGTAAAAGGGACCGACGGACTTCCCTGCTTGTCCGCAAGCCGAACTAACTTGATCCGTATACAAGACGAGTGTCGGTTTTTTATAGGTCTTACCATCTTCTTTAAATTCTTTTGTCCAGACTCGTTCCGTATCGGCCAAGACGACGGAGACGAAGTCCGCTGCTTCTTTTTCCTGCGCTGTTTCCTCATACGTCGTATTTTGCTGATCCCCACCGGTTAAGTCTCCGAGTAGTTCAGTTGGATTCCCACCCATCAAAGTGATGACGATCAGCAGGATGATTCCGACACCACCGCCGATACCGGCGATTCCTTTTCCACCCATTCCTCGCCGGTCCTCGACGTTTGAACTTCGTTCTCTTCCCTTCCATTTCATGTGTTTTCCTCCTACCCGTTTCGTTATTGTTCTTTACCCAAAAGCTTTTATACGTAACGCTTCAGCACATCATAGATGAAACAGAAGTCATTTGATTTGAAGGATTTTCTAGGAATATCCTTCTACTGTAGAGAAGATTAGTAGCAGAACCGATCTTTCGGATCCAATTTTTTCTACACAAAGGAGGTACGACATGAAGCCTCATCTACTTTTTTTATCTTGGCGTGATGCTCGACATCCACAAGCTGGAGAAGCTGAAACTTTTATTCATGAAATGTTGCGGCGTGTCAGTACTACCTACCGAGTTACCCATTTGTCCGTCTCATTCAAGGGCGGATCACCGACGGAGTATCGAGATGGTATCACTTACCTCCGTTATGGTACGACAGCTTCTCTTATTCCATATGCACTTTATTATTACTGGTCTTATGCTAAAACGATTGATTTAGTTCTGGATCATTTGAATGGGTTTCATTTCTTCACACCATTTTATGTTCCACGTCATAAACGAACTTTATTTCTTTATCAATTGATTCGTGAACGTTGGTCGACGACGCTTGTGTTTCCTTTTTCAAAGCTTGGCGAATGGACAGAGACTCGACGGTTAAGCTGGTATAAAGATAGTCATGCCTTGACTATCAGCCCCTCTGTTGTAGATGAACTGCAAAGTGCTGGTTTTACTAACAGTCATATCACGATGTTGCCGCCAGGACTTTCTTTTTCCCCATGGTCTGAACAGGAATGGGAGTTAAAAGAACATGTTCCAACCTTTCTATATATCAATCGTCGGAACGAAAAAGAACTTCAAGATATTGTAGAGTCATTCCTCATGGTCCAACGTGAGTTTCCTGAGACACGCCTCTGGCTGATTGGTATCCGTAACAGCTCTCATCTTTTGCAATACCTTACACTTCCCCTTCCTAAAGAAGTGAAGGATGCTATCACATATTACGATTCAGTCACTGAAACAGAAACGCGTCGCATGATGAGTCGTGCCACCGCTCTCCTCTTCCCTTCCATACGCGAAAGCGTGGGTTTTCCTATAATTGAAGCGGCGGCAGTCGGAACACCATCCATCGTATATGATGCTCCTGGTGTCCGAGACGCCGTTCAGTACGGCATGACAGGCTACATGGCTAAAAACAAAACACCTGGTGCACTCGCTGCAGAAATGCGAGCTTGTTTCCGAGATCCAGAGGAGTACGAAGCCATTCGCATCTCCGCTCATCATTTTGCACGGGCAATGGATTGGCAACAGACTGATCTCAAATTTCAAGAATGGCTGAGACGAGTACTTCTTGACACAAAATAAAGGGAAACTTCAAACGGTCTGACTTCTCCCAACAAGTAGAGAGAAGCCAGACCGTTTAAGTCAATCTTCATACTTTTATTCTGTTCGAGGTTTTGGAGGATGTGTTCTGGATCAACACGTTTCGTATAATCGGACGGTACTTCTGCGAAACGAATCACACCATTCGTATCAATGATAAACGTCGCCGGTTTCGGTAACTGCCAATCCTCATTTCCGTTGTGCTTCGCTACATCAAGTCCTGATGCTTTGTAAATCTCAATCAAATAATCTGGCAAATCGAACACTGAATCAAATTGACGGGATACATATAAATCAACCTCACTTAAGACAGGGAAACTTAACTCATTCTTGTTTGCCGTTCGCTCAGCAAAATCAGGTGTCTCCGGACTAATTGCAATAACAGTCGCTCCCTGAGCGCGGATTCGATCGATTTCTCGTTCGTACGCGCGAAGCTCGAGATTGCAGTACGGACACCAGCCACCCGGTAGAACGTTAAGATAACAGGACCTTGCTCGAGTAATGTCTCGATTGCGACTGGCTCTCCAGATACATCGGGTAATGTAAAATATGGGATTGTGTCACCGACACCTAAACCTTGTGCGATTCCAGAAGCAACCAGTTCAGCTGTCGCTTCCGCCATCAACCGTTGTTTCTCAGCAGGTGCCTTTTGTCGGAATTTCGATTGATACTGTTTGATTTCTTCGAGTAGTCGTGTCATATGTTCTCCCCCTTCATTGCTGTATGGAATAGCAAGGAGCTTACTCGTTTGTCTCTTCTGAAGACTCTTCCGCCTTCTTTCGGAATCGTTTGACGAATTCCATTAGTTGTTCCGGCGTTAGTTCGAGCTTATTCTCATAGACATATTTCGTTCCATATCCAAGTGCAAGGGTGGCGGTCGAAGCGACTCCCGCTGCAATGACGGCTCCATATCCAGGAACCAGTTTTGCTATTTGTCGGAAAGCCGTTTTTCCGGAGTTTCCGACGATCGTCACGACAAGCAACTCTTTGGCACTCTCCTTGGATAACTGTCGTTCGTACAGATTCGATAACTTGAGCATCAAGCCGATTTGAATTGAGGTCAACGGAATGATATCAGCTCCTGGAAACGGGACAGCACCGATCGCACCAGCAGCTGTTCCGGCACCCACGATCCAATTGTTGGCGATCTTTCCGCGAACGGTCGGATCCATCTGGCGAACGAACACATTATCCTTGTCGAACTTTTTTAAGATATCGAGGACCTCCCGACGGAGCCGATCAATATTCGTTCCTTCTCGTGCTGATACGGGAATGATTTTTGGTCCTGGTAGTTTTTCTGCAATATGGCGGACGATCGTGTCGACATCATCCGTCGCATCCATCTTCGTGACAACGATCAAGACATTTTGGTTATGTTGATAGATTTTCCGGAAATTTTTCGTCTCTGTCTCAGATAAGACAGTACCTGCCGCATTTAAAAAATAGAGGATGACATCGGCACTTTGATAATACGTCCATGTCGCTTCCGAGTTCTGTGTATTGGCATCATTTAGTCCCGGTGTATCGACGAAGATGACTTTATCTTCCGGATGTTGCCTTACTTGATCGATGCGGACCGTTTCACCCGGGCGCGCCCCGACCGTCGCGACTTCACGACCAAGAATTGCGTTCAAGGTCGAGGATTTTCCCGCATTGACGTCTCCGATCAGGGCAACTGTCACGTCCTGCTCCAACGATTGATTAAAATCCCTTCGCTCCGATTCAAACGACTGATCAAAGATTTCCTCCAGTTTGCGTTTCCGCTTTTGTTGATTGGTCTCAAGTCCCTCACCAAAAAAATCATCCATCGTGATCCCTCCCCTTCTTTTGCTGTCTGTCTTTTCCCGTTATCCCTTGCTTTCAACACAAAGAAGGCAAGGGAACATTGCGTCCACTTGCCGAATTTTAGAGATATGTGCTGCGTCGCTCGAGCAATACCGTATCGCGCCATCTGCCTCCGAGCCGACCAAGTCTCTCCCGGCGACCAACTTCGCGAAAATTAAAACGTTCATGAAGGCGCAGACTCGCATGATTTTCCGGAAAGACTTGCGATTGCAGGGTCCAGATGCCTGCTGCTTCACTTGTTGCAATGACGTCTTCCATCAAGCGAGTGCCGACCCCTTTACCGCGTGCTTCTTCTGCAATATAGAGACTGATTTCAGCGACACCAGCGTATGCTGGAATCGAAGAAAATGGACTTAACGCAACCCAGCCGAGCAGTTGCTCGCCTTCGATTGCAACGAGTCGACTGTGTTCGTGGTGATGCTTCGTCCATTCTTCGTACGGTAATGCTTCCGTGCGAAACGTCGCGTTCTCCGTCTTTATTCCTTGTTCGTAGATCCGAACGACTTCTGGGTAATCTTCCGCTGTCATTTGACGTACTTCCATTTCATCAGACTCCTTTGTTGCTCACATGCTTATTCTAGTTCGACAGCATGTCAGGAGTCTCCTGTTTAATCGACGATGAACGGAATCGGCTTCAAGTCGATTGGTGTGTTCGTCATGATATTCGAGTAACCTGTCTCCAGATAAAATTCGTCAATGGATGCCATTTGTGAAGCTGATAACGTAAACGTTGCTCGGAATTGCTTTTGGTTCGCATCTCGTACCGTGATGTGTGGTTTGATTTCACGCCCATCCGGGGGTTCGTTTCCTTGAATCAAGAACATGCTTCTCACTGCATCCAATTTAATGTTTGATAACATTTCGACTGCATTCGTTTCAAAATCGACGATTACTTGAGAGTCTGTAATCTTAATGTTTTGTGTCGTCATTTTTAACGGATGTGTTGGATTCTGCTCCGCGTAAGGTAACGATGTCGTCAATGGAATAAACGTTGTTTTAGGTGTAATGCTTAATTGAGGATGCAATGTGTATGCCCCACTCGGAATCACATAGTTGCCTAGACTAAGCCGTGACGTATCGGTTCGCTCGGATGAAGTATTCGTATGGCTTACTAAGGCTGTACTTTCTGACCAATTGTGAATAACTTCTTTCCCGCTATCATCAAATAAGGAAAATCCGATTTGGTAATCATATGCCTTCGGATAAACCGCCGTATAATCAAACGTCGTACTTGCCTGTCCTTTTGTCATCTGTTTCAATGTGACATCGACTGCATAATCAGGATTCTTCACCGTCGTATTAAACGTCTGTTCAATCGCTTGCAATCGTTTGACCGGAACCTCGAATTGCCAGTTTCCGTCTAGACCAAACATTTCCGAAATCACGAGTGGCACCTGCATGGAATCACTTAATTTCTGTAAGCCGACATCATATTCGATTCGTGCTTTCCATACCTTACCGTCCTGTTTGAAATGTGCCAGTTCTTGATTTTCAGTACCTTCGAATCGTTTATCCCCTTTGAACACTTCATAAAAAGCAGCTCGTTTCGTTTCGTTGACGTCTGGTACACCAGTTGCCGTCAGGTTCATCCCAATCGTCGTACCATCATAGTAGGCGTCGACGACCTTGATCGTAATGCCTTGATCGGTTACCGTCTGATCAATTGCTGTTGCAAGTTGTTTCTTCTCGATTTCCGTGCCGACTGTGCCCTGTTCTATAAAGGGACGATACAATCCACCAATCAATGGCACATGCGACATCGCGGAAGCAAACGGTGGAACGATGAACGTCGTCACGAATAGCGAGGCGGCAAGACCCGCAATGGCAACGTACTGTTTCCGACGAGGACGTCGTTGTTTTCTTTCCGCTACGCCTTGCGTAATCCCTTGACGAATCCGGTCTTGTAAGGCGTCCGTTGGGACAGGAATTTTTTCATAGTCATTTCGTAGATCGTGCTGTGCCATAATCCATTCCTCCTAACTGTATTTTCAATTCTTCGCGTCCTCGCTTTAAATACGTCTTGACCGTATTGAGGGTAATGCCGATGAAAGTTGCGATCTCTTTCATCGGAATATCATGAAAATAGAAAAGAACTAAGACATCCCGGTATTCTTTTCGCAGATGCGATAACGCGTGCACGAGATCGAGGTGTTCGTCTCGCGATCGGTCTTCCTGTACCGGAACATGAAGTAAGATATCATCTGTTGGTTGTTGTTTTTCCAACGCGCGGTAACAATTACGGATGAGAATTTTCGTGATCCACGTCACGAAATGTTTCGGTTCCTTCACTTGTTCGATCGAGATGAACGCTTTATAAACTGTCTCTTGTACGACGTCTAAGGCATCGTGTTCGTTCTTCACATAAAGATATGCTGTTCGGTAGAGTTGTTCGCTATGTAGGAGCACCAATTGCTCGAACGCCGCTTCATCGTGCTTCATCGCACGGCGGACGAGTGTCGTGTGCTCGTTTCGTAAGTCCATCGTGTTCCCTCCCTTTACTTATTAGAGCATGATAAACCGAGAAAAGTTTCAAAAAATATCCAAAAGAAAAGGACTCTTGTGTTTCAAGAGTCCCTCCATACTTCAAATGTCTAATCGTACTGCCATTTCCCGACCGAATCGATCCCCGTGGTCGATGAAGCCAAGACTCGCATACAGACAGTGTGCCGCCTGATTGTCTGGTCGGTAACCGACGACGATTCGTTTTGCTGCAGGTAACATTCGCATCTCTTTAATCAGGGCTTGCATCGCTAATCGCCCGAAGGACAAGGCTTGGTTCGAACTTCGCTTGCGCGATCGAATAGACGTTCGCTTCCATGAAGTCCTGCTGTTCTGCTGTCAGCGTCAGTTCACAACAAGCTTCCCAATTTTCTGCTGTTACCGGTACAAGTTGAATCATGTTCATTTCCCCTTTTAATTAGACAGGAGTTGCCTCCAGCGTCTGTTGATCACATCGTTGCACGGTGATCGCCCCCTTTCCTTCTCTCTCCTATCGGTTGGTTTAATTCATTGTTGAAGGACTGCTGCGTTTTCAAGCACCGCAGGTAGTTCGGCTAACGACGTAATCGTAACCGTCGGCTTGATATCCGTCGCTGATTTTCCGTCTGGATTAAACCAACATGTTGCGATACCGGCTTCGTTCCCACCTGCGATATCAGCTGACAAGGAATCTCCGACGATGATCGTTCGCACCGGGTCGAATTGCGGAATCCGCGCAAACACATGATTGAAGAAGCCTGCCATCGGCTTTTGGAAACCTGTCTCCTCTGAAACGAAAATCGCTTTAAAGAAGTGCGTTAATCCGGCGCCATCAAGTCGCGCGCGTTGCGTCTTTGATATCCCGTTCGTGACAACGTACATCTCGACGTTCCCTTCTAGTTGCTCTAACAGGGCAGTCGCACCCGGAATCAATTCCGTCCCTTGCGCGAGGTATCCGCGATACGTTTCGTCAACTTCTCGTCCGTTGACTTCTCGTCCTTCTTCCGCAAAGAACGTCACGAATCGCGAGTGAATGACTTCCTCCCGTGTCACTTCACCCCGTTCGAGTGCTCTCCAGAGTGCGTGATTGATTTCCTTGTAGCGCGCTTCTCGCTCAGTCGTCCACGTTAGATCTTGTTGCTCAAGCAGACGTCTAAAGGCAATCCGTTCCGTCGCTTCAAAATCAAGTAGTGTATGGTCAATATCGAATAATACTGTTTTATAAAACATATTCACGCACCCTTTCGTACATGTTGTACAGTCGTTGTTTTGCCGCCTAGTTGAAATAACAGAACTCCGCCACCAATCAATAGGACACCGAGTGCTTTCGTCCACGTAAACGGAACGGTCTGTAAACCGAACCAACCGAGCGTATCCCACAGCAAGGCAAACAGGATTTGTGATACCATGACGATCGAAATCGCTCGACTCGGTCCGAGTTGTTGAACGCCTTGCGTCACACAGAGGACGACACCGACACCGATGATCCCACTGAACCAAAACCAAGTTTGCGCCTGTTCGAGTGCAAACAATTGTGACCCTTCGACGATCAAACCAATCATCAGTGAAGCGAGGAACCCGAGTCCAAGGACTAGCGTCGTCGTCGCCCAAGCACCGACATGTTCTTTGACTTTTGCGTTAAACGTATTTTGAATACAAACGAGCATACCCCCACAAAGGGCAAGGATGATTCCCGTAACCATGTTGCACCTCTTTCATTCGTAAATGCTTTCTCCGACTCGTTCCATCAATCCGTCTCGATCAATGATCTCAATCGTATGCTGCGTTCGGCGAATCAACCCATCGTCGACGAACTGACGTAAGACACGGTTGACATGACGGTAGCTCGTCCCGATCAAATCTGCTGCATCGACGAGTTCCTTACTCGCAAAAGCATCCGTATTAGGTGTCATCGACAGCAAATAACTGGCTAGCCGAACTTCAACCGGGTACAACAAATTGAAGCTGAGCGTATGCGATTTTAATTCAAACTTTTTCGTGATCGTCTCGAGTAAAAATAATAAAAAGGCAGAATGATGTACACGTGTCTCTTCTAAATCCGGATAAGCGATCCGTAAGACGGTCACTGATGTCACTGCCTCGACCGTGTTCATCAAATCAATCTTTCGGACGAACTCAATATCGCCGACGAGATCAAACGGATGCTTGAAGGACAACACGAGACGTTTCCCCGTTGCCGACATATGCGTGATCTTCAATTTTCCTTCGACGAGCAGGTAGAGTTCATGCGCAACATCGCCTTGCCGACATAAGGTCTCACCCGGTGCGAACGTCTGGATGTGCATCGCTTTGCGTAACGATGCATCAAAGACATGCGTTAACTGATACCGTTCCAAGTAGGTTACAATGTTCGTCACGCTTTCTCCTCCTTAGCTTTTTAAGATGAAGATCCCCGCAATCATCATCAAGATGCCGATGATCTGCGGTCCCCGCAGTCGACGTTTCATGACACCAAACCAGCCTCTTCCGTCAATCCAGAGTGCAAGCGCTAATTGCGCCAATAAAAAGAGCGAAATCGTCAAGGTCACGCCCATCCGGTGGACAGCCGTCATGTTGCTGAATAATATGATCGCTGCAAAGGCACCTCCTGCCAGATAAAGCGGTTTGACACGTCGCATCGCCGAAAAACTGCGATCCCGTAAGACGATCGCTAAGAGGATCGCAACGATGAACCCGGTCATCTGTGTGATCGTTGCCGCTTGCCACGTCCCGATCGTTTGACTAATCCGGGCATTGGCAACACTTTGAAGCGTTAAGAAAAAGCCACCAGCAATCGCAAATAAGACACCACGCATGTGCATACTCCTCTCTCGTTCCATGATACTCTCATTTAACGAGAGTCTTTCTGATTTGAACAGGACATTTGTCCTGAGATGTTCAGAAGTTTAGAAATCATGATGAGTAAATAGAATTTCATACAACTCCAAGTGTATCAAAAGGGGCTGACTCAAAAAAAGAATGACGCGTCTTTTCACGCCCCTTCCTCAGGCGAGACACAAGCCAGCTTTCCTGCTTCATTTAAGCAGGAAAGCGGGTCTTGTTCGTCTCTGACAACGCATAAATGCGTTTTTCCTGTAGGAGTGGCGTGTGACGCGTCATTCTTTTTATTACGAGATAAGGGGGGACAGATTGATGATCTGTCCCCCCTTATCTTTGTAGAGACTGACTTTTGAGTCAGCCTCTTGATGTGTTTAAATAGTTTATGCTTCTTCTTCCAATCGTTTAATCGCTTCATCCAGCTGTTCCTGATCCTCTTCTGATAGCTTTGGATATTGCGGATCAATTTCCTTCAGGACGTCATTCATGACTTCGGTGACGATATAGCGGGAATACCATTCGTCATCTGCCGGTAAAATATACCATGGTGCATACGATGTCGATGTCGCTGAGACAAGCTCAGCAAAAATCTCATGGTATTCGTCCCAGTGCTTGCGTTCCTCAATGTCATTAAACGAGAATTCGAAGTTTTTCGTTGGATCTTTCAGACGAGTCAACAGCCGTTGCCGTTGCTCCTCTTTTGAGACATGAAACAAAAACTTGACGACCCGGAAGCCGTTCTCGACGAGATAGCGTTCAAAGTCATTGATTTGACGGTAGCGCATCTGCCAAACATCTCCGTCATCCGGCTTTTCTTCCTCCTCGAGCAAATCATGGATTCGTGGTGCAATGACTTCCTCATAATAGGAGCGATTTAAGATGCCGACTTCCCCTTTTTCCGGTAGTCCTTCGTGGATTCGCCATAGGTAGTCATGTTTTTGCTCCGTATCCGACGGTTTTTTGACGGAAATCGTTCGGAGTCCTTGTGCGTTCAAGTTAGAAAAGATATAGCTGATCGCCTCATCCTTCCCTGCTGCATCAATCGCTTGCAGGATGACGAGGACGCCATTTTTCTCTTCGGCATACAAACGCCAATGTAACTCTTTTAACGTCTCAACACTTTTTGGAATCCGTTTCTCTCGCAATTCTGCTTCCGAAATTTTATGTTCTTCTGATGTCGGGTAATTCGAAAACGAGACTTGCTCGCCTTCTTTAACACGATAGGATGACAGTTTCATGGTAGGACTCCTCCTTTAATTGCTTCTAAAGGGGGTTTACCCAACTCACTCACCTTGAAAACGTTCAGATGAACTTATCTTTTTAAAAGAAGTCGGACTCCCTCTTCCAGCGTCGTCACGGGACGACCAAGTAATGCTTCAAAATCAGTACTTTCTACTGCCAGAGTCCCTGCTGCGATATCTGCCTGGATACCAGTCAGCATTGGAATCAAGAAGTCAGGTAAGCCAGCTGCTTGCATCCGCTCGCCATAGGTCGCGCCATCTACTTCATCTAAAGCGACCGGTCGGTTAAGCACTGTTCCGACTGCAGTTGCAAGTTCTGCTTGTGTATGCAACGGTCCCGATAGTTCATAGATCGCTTTTGGATGCTCAAGTGTCAGTCCCGTCGCAATCGCTAACGCATACTCATCTTGTAACGCCCATCCGACTTTGCCTTCACCTGCAGCCGTTAACCAGTCTGCGCCTTGTGCGACAGCCTCAATCGTTCCGAGTTCATTTTCGAGATACCAGTTGTTGCGGAAAAAGACATACGGGATACCTGTCGCTTGAATCGCTTCCTCTGTGACACGATGCGTTCGAGCAAGTCCGTTTGTACTGTGTGCCGCATTGGCGATGCTCGTATAGCCGATCAGCTTGACGCCTGCCTCTTTTGCTGCCGTGACAGCGGCTTGGTGTTGCCGGATCCGAGTCGCCTCTTCACCGTCCGTCGAAATGATCAACAATCGATCGATTCCTTGAAACGCTTGTCCGAGTGTTTCGGGCTGATCAAAGTCTCCGTATCGGACATCGATTCCTTGTACTGCAAGCGCTGTTGCTTTTTCGACATCGCGGACACTAACCGCTACATTTTCGTTGCCGACTTGTTCACTGAGGTGCTGCACGATCCGCGCGCCTAATTTTCCGGTTGCTCCAGTAATTAACCATTTCATGATGAAACCACTCCTTTGAAGTTTGATGTTGTTCTTCATGATACGCTAGGTGATACACTAAAAAAAGTAGGCACTTATCTGAAACTAGGTCCCTCAAAACGAACCAATGGGAGAGGATGAATGTGGCTGTATTCGATACAACGACCAATCAACGCACTGCCTGTCCAGTCACTCGGGTCCAACAGATGGTCGCTGGCAAATGGAAGATCATCTTGCTGTGGCACCTGACACACGGAACACATCGTTTTAATGAACTGCAACAATTAACAGGTATCTCTAAGGGAACATTGACACGTCAGCTACGTGAGCTTGAAGCGGATGGGTTGATTCAACGGCACGTCTTTGGCGAAGTTCCCCCTCGTGTTGAATATTCTCTAACGGATGCTGGTCATAGTTTTTTACCAATTCTTGATCACATGGCAGCCTGGAGTGAACAACACTTTCAGGTGAAATGATCGTGAGTAACAAAAAAATGCGCTTCTTCTCGAGTTGAACTGAACCCCGAATGATAGACACTTGAAAAGAAGTGCATGTTTTCGTTCATTCCGTCGCTGTTACCGTCTGACGTAAGTGGGTGTCGATCGCTTCTGCGACGCGTAATCCGGAGATGACAGCGCTCTCGACGCGCGTCCGTCCTGATGCATCATCGGCTTCAAGGAACGCATCACCAGCAAGCCAAAGTGGATGTGACGACAGTTTCAAATGCGGTGTCCGGTAAACTGCACGTGCCTGAGCGTAACGCCAACGCTTGAGCTGGCGGGAGATAATCGTCACTGGTCCGAGTTGCTGTTGTAACAGACGCTCAACTTCCGCGAGTGTCTCTTCTTCCGGACGCTCGTACCAGTCTTCACTGAAGCGGGCTGTCATATAGACGCTCAAAAGTGTCGTTTTCGAAATCTCCTTCTCGGCATTGTTGACGATTTTTAAGATACCGTCGATAAGATGCTCATCTTGCAATCCGACTTCCCCGATCGTGAGTCGCTCTTTGACTTCAAACAGACCAACGAATGTCGGCTCGAACGTCACTTGTCGTAACTGCTCATGATCGTCATCAGAAAGTGTCAAACTAGAAGACTGTAACAGTTCATAGGCTTGCGGTACCGGTGCTGTTACGAGGAGTGCATCATATTCACTTTGATGGTCCGTCGCCTGTGTGACAAGTTCATCTTCCGTTGCCGAAATATGCGTGACTTGCTTATTCAATTGGACGGGAATTCCTCGACCAATCGCTTGTACGAGTTGATTCATGCCGTTCGTTGCGACATAGCGTGGAAAATCCGTTCCGAACCACTTACGAACCCATCCCTTCTGAAGCCATCCGTCGACTTCGCGTCCCAACTCTTCCGTCCGAACCGTGAAGAAGACAGCACCATGATCCGCTGTTCCTTCATCAATACGACGAGTTGCCATTCGCCCCCCGACGCTCTGGCTTTTTTCGATGATTTCAACAGCATGTCCTGCTGCCTGCAATTGGCGTGCCGCAAAGATCCCGGCGAGTCCACCGCCAATGATTCCGATTCGTTTCCCTGTCATCTCGCTTCCCCCTCAGATTCCTCATTTCCCTAAGTATAGAGGTTTCTTCCAAGACATGGGTGAATCAATACCCATCCGATATGCTCGTCGTCTGTAATTCCTGCTCGATGAGTGCGATGTTCTCCTCAAAGAACGCCTGGTGCTCTTCTCGTCCCCGTTTGATGCACCAGCCGACGGCAGTGAGTACTTCCCACAAACGATAGTATGCGAGATACGTCTCGATCGGCACGTCTGGGTGTAATGTCGCGTATCCTTCTTGAAATGCCGTGACGTAAATGGAACCGAACGTATTGAGATTACGGACGATCTTCGTGAAGTCCATCTCGACGGCCCCATAGCGGGTCGTCTCGAAATCGATCACCCCTGTGACTTGATCACCTACCGTCAGTAAATTTGCTAGGCGGAAGTCACAATGTGTGGCAACGGGACGTGACGGCTCCGGTAACGACTGTTCTCGTCTGACTAACTCTGTTTGGATGTTCTCTAAAAAAACGGGGTCGAGTTCGGACGTGATGAACGGCATGAATCCATCGAGTTTTTCATTCCGGAAACGTCGCCAGTCCTGAACCGGATAGGCATAAAATCCATCTTCCGTATACTCGCCGTAAGCTTCTCCTGTGCACGTATGCAGCATTGCGAGCGTTCGACCAATTTCGTACGCCAATTTTTTAGTCATCGTGACCGGTGCCTGTCCCGGTAAGGCAGCAAGTACGAACGCCCCGGTCGTCTGCCCGGGAGCTGCTTCAGCTAAGATGTGCGGCACGGGTACAAATTCTTCTAGTGCATGAATCCAGCCACGTTCCCGGTACCACTTTTCAGCCGTGTACGGGCGCTTCAAGAAGACGACCTGACCATCCGTTAGGATGAGACGATCGACTTCAGAACTATACGATTCGTCGACGGTCGCACACGCCACGACGTCGAGTTGAAAATGTTCAATCCATTCGTCTCGCGTCATTCCGTCGTTCCCACTATTTTCTGTAGCGTTTCACCTGGTAGACCGTCAATCGGTCCAACATAGGTCGATTCAAAACCTAATCCGATCAAAATACGGCGCGACGCTTCATGTGCTGGATCAATCGTCGCCGTGACGACCTGTAGCTCTTCTTCTGTCGCTAACTGTAAGAGACGCTCTGCAATCGCTGTGCCGTATCCGCGTCCCCACTGATCGGGTAGTAGCATGTAACCGAGCTCTGCTTCGAACGGTTGCGTTTGACTTCGGGTCATGTGCCCGATTCCAATCCATGTCTCTTCGGCATAAATCAAATACGATCCGAGTCGGTCGTGCTGCTGTTGTTCAAGGATTCGCTCAAAGCGTTGTTTCGTTTCTGCGTCTGTTAATGCCTGTTCCGTGATGTAACGCATGACACGATCGTCTTGAACGAGCATTGCGTAGCGATCGTAATCGGACGCTGTCATTTTTCGTAATTCAATCATCTTATTCTCCTCTTCATGTCCGGTAGTCATTGTGGGTTGGGGTGAAGACGTCTTCCGTTGACGGACGAACGATCGCAAAGTGTTCGACGTTATAATGACCGTGCAAGACTTGATTGTGGTGTGCGATCATTTGCTCCGGCGTCAATACATCAGAACCGTTCGTCGTATGTCCATCGGCAACGAGTGTGACATCAAAACCATGTACTGTCGCACTGCGTACCGCAGTATCGATGCAGTGTTCCGTCTTACAACCTAAGACGATCAGATGTTCAATCGATGCTTGGCGTAGATGATCGAGCAAGGGGGTACTATGGAACGCATTCGTCGCTGCTTTATCGAACGTGACACTGGACGCTGGAACGGGAATCGAATCATGGACTGCAAAACCGGGTCCTGTTCCGCCAGCGACATCTAGATCCCGAATGAAGACGACTGGGATGTTCCGTTCGTCTGCTTCGAGTACGACCGCTTCGATGACGTGCGCGACTTGTTCTTTTAAGTATACCGGACGTTCTTCGGTGTTTCCGTCGACGAGTTCCTGTTGAAAATCAATCACTAGGACCGCTTGTTTCATCGTCATGTTCCTCCTTGTAAAATCGACTGCTTGTTTCCTTCCCGCTCATCTGAATGATTTCCTGCTCCTGACGGACGCGAAACTTTTTAGCTGTTGGATTCGTTAAGAAGAAAGAAAGGATGTGTCTGGATGATTTGGTTTGGCGTCATCTTCTTATGTGTGCTTCTCGTCAATCTGACACTGGAGAAACTGATCATGAACCGGACGATGACAGGTCGCTGGTTCGTACGCAACTTACTCATTTGTCTCGGGATCACTCTATTACTTTTCGGAATTGAACGTTATATCCTATCCGGTCTGTAAAAAAACAGGTAGCGATTTTTCGCCACCTGCTTTTTTAGTTAATAGACTTCGTAATTTTGCCCCGTCTGCGCCCCTTCGATACTCTTTTCGAATGCCGTCGCGACACGTGACGCCGGAACGGCTTCAAACCCACGGAAGAAGGGTCCGTACTTTTCAAGTGACTCGATCAGTACGTTCGGACTGACGCTGTTGATTCGAATGCCTCGTGGCATCTCAATTGCCGCTGCCTGAACGAACGCTTTGACCCCACCGTTCGCAAGCGCAGCAGATGCGCCTTGGCGAATCGGATCGTCCATCATGATGCCGGTCGTCAGCGTAAAGCTTCCCCCGTCTCGTACTGCCCCTAACCCAAGCAAGACGAGATTGACCTGACCTTTTAGTTTACTGTCGATTCCGATTTGATTGAGCTCCGGTGTTAAGTCGGTCAATGGACCAAAATGAGCACCGCCTGTCGCACTGATGACAGCATCAACAGACCCGACTGTTTCATACATCGCTCGGATACTTGCTTCTGACGTAATATCGACTTGTACATCCGCTCCGCTTCGTCCGGCACGAATGATGTCATGTCGCTCACTCAAACGTTCGACGACTGCCTGCCCAATCGTTCCGCTTGCTCCTACTACTAAAATACGCATAACCCTTTCCCCTTTCACGTCTAACTTACCTATCTAGCCTACTGCACAGCAGATGATGGTTTCAAGGATTCTACCGGATGCGTCTTCAAGAAGATGAGGATTTCTTCGAACAAACGTTGTTTATCCCGATCGAGTGTCAGTAGATGTTTACTGTTCGGAAGAAGGACCTTTTTCTGATCTCGGCTCGGCACTGTCTTTTCGATTCGCTCGAGACTTGCATGATAGACGGCATCATCTAATGCGCCAAGGAATAGAGCGATGGGCTGTGTGATCTTCTGCAAGACGACTCCTGTGTCGAGGATGAACTGTTGCAGTGCCCGTAAGTCTTTTTCAGGGCGTGGAAAATGACGGTCGACAAAGTCTGCGATCCACTCCGGCGAACGATCGTCAAATTGAAAATACCGTTCCGTATAACGGCGGACTCTATGTTCGAGTCCCGCAATCGTCCGCTCAAGAATCGGCGTCGAGAGTAAGATGAGTCCGGCGCATCCTGACTGTTCTGCCAGTCGAAGAGCCATCACCCCACCGAGTGATTGCCCGATCAAAAAGAAGTCTTTGTGCCCTTGCTCATGTAAAAAGGCGCATCCGTCTTGCGCGGACTGCCAGACGTCTTCGATCGTCGTCTCAAACAAGCGCTCCGGCGATTCCCCGTGCCCGGCGTAATTGGGCGCGTAACAGGTATACCCGGCTACATGTAAAAAGCGAGCGAGCCCCCGCATCTCATTCGCACTACCAGTAAAACTATGTAACAACAAAACAGCAGGTCCAGTTCCTTCTAAGTACAGATCCTTTGATTTCGTAATCAAGTGCGCACCTCCTTTTCATCTCTTCACACTTCCTCTACCGAAACATCCTCCCGTAACGATTCTATAATCCGAAAGCCTGGGTAGTCCGCTTCAGATCGTCGTTCGCCACTTGACCGATAATAAGCATTCCAGTAACTGATCATCCGGTCTTCGATTCGCTTCATGTATGCCGGATCATCCTCGACGAATCGCCGCTTCACTTCCGGATCCCATTGCTCGATTGCGGGTACGATGATGTCGACGATTTCACGGACGTATTCACTAGCGAGTTCGATGATATAGGCGAGAACCCATCCGTCGTGTGAATGGTTTTTAAGTAACTGCTGAAGATAATGCTCACGAACATGACCATCATGGTGACGGGTGTAAAGGCAATATAAAATCGTCTGTTGCGTCGACGTCAGCTTCTTAATCCGCTCCGAGTCGATTTCTGACACGTATACACGCATCGGAATCTGTATGTGTTCGTGCTCTATCTTCACTTTGATTGTCCCTGGTGATAAGCGTGTCCATCCAAACGGTAGACACGCTTTAACGACCCGAACGTTCTGTTTATATCGTTTAGGAAATGCTGTAAGCCAGCGATTCATCTTATTCTCCTCTCATATAAAAAACTCCAAACGGCAGACGCTTTCGCGCCTATCATTTGGAGTCGATTTGTTTCTTATTCAACCGTTACCGACTTCGCCAAGTTACGTGGCTTATCGACGTCACAATCGCGACCGAGTGCCGCGTAGTATGAGATCAATTGAAGTGGTAAGACAGACAAGAGCGGTGACAAGAGTGGCTCGACTGCTGGGATGACAAAGGCATCCGTCGGCAATTCAAGACCTTCTGCTGCGATGACACACGCGTTTGCACCACGTGCGACGACTTCCTTGACGTTCCCACGGTTGTTGAGGTGAACGTGTGGTTGTGTCACGAGCGCGATGACTGGTGTGTTGTCCTCGATCAAAGCGATCGGACCGTGCTTGAGCTCTCCACCCGCATATCCTTCTGCTTGGATATATGAGATCTCTTTGAGTTTCAATGCACCTTCCATACCGACGTATGCATCTTGTCCGCGACCGATGAAGAACGCGTTACGTGACTCAGACAAGTACTCTGTCGCGATTTCTTGGAAACGATCTTTTTGAGACATGACCGATTCCATCGCACTTGAGATTTTACCGAGTTCCTTCATGAGATCGAAGTTGACAGCAACCCCTTTCGCTTGAGCGAGGTCAAACGCAAGAACAGCGAGGACAGCGATTTGAGCTGTATACGCTTTTGTTGAAGCAACGGCGATTTCTGGACCCGCGTGGAGCAACAACGTCGCGTTTGCTTCACGTGATAATGTTGATCCTGGAACGTTCGTGATCGTCAGTGCCGGGTGACCAAGTTTCTTCGCTTCAACGAGAACCGCACGGCTATCCGCTGTTTCACCTGATTGGGAAAGGAAGAGGAAGAGTGGTTTCTCTGTCAATAATGGCATGTTGTATCCGAACTCAGAAGAGATATGAACTTCTGTCGGGATGCCAGCGATTTGTTCAATCAACTGTTTTCCGATCAAACCAGCATGGTAGCTTGTTCCGCAACCGATGATGTAGACACGGTCACGACCGAGTACGAGATCACGGACTGATTGGTCGAGTGTGATGTCGCCTGCTTCATTTTGATATTGTTGAACGATGTTGCGGATAACAGCTGGTTGCTCATCCATCTCTTTGAGCATGTAGTGCGCATACGTTCCTTTTTCGATGTCTGAAGCATCGATTTCAGCCGTATATGCTTCACGTTCTTGAACGTTACCGTCGAGATCTTGAATCGTAACGCTATCACGCGTCAAGATGATCATCTCGCCATCATGCAACTCGATGAATTGATCCGTTACTTGTAACATTGCCATTGCGTCTGATGCGACGACGTTGAACGTACCGTCACCGAGACCAACGAGAAGTGGTGATTTGTTTTTTGCGACGTATAAGACGTCTGGATTTTCAGCATCGATCAATGCGAGGGCATACGAACCGTGCAAGACGCGAAGTGTTTGACGGAATGCTTCCGCGACGTCACCTGTCTCGTTGAAGTTCTTTTCAATCATCTGAACGATGACTTCTGTATCCGTGTCGCTGAGGAGATCGACATTCAATTCTGCTTTCAACTGCTCATCATTTTCAATGACGCCGTTGTGCACGAGCGTGAAACGTGCTGACGCACTTTGATGCGGGTGCGCGTTTGGTACGCTTGGGACACCATGTGTCGCCCAGCGTGTGTGTCCGATTCCGACTGTCCCGTCTGCATCTGCAGGAACGACTTCGCGTAGCGCAGCAATCCGGCCTACTTCTTTGTGGACTTGGACGCCGTCGTTGACGAACGCAAGACCTGCCGAGTCATAGCCGCGGTACTCGAGCTTCTCGAGACCTTTTAATAAAATTTCCTTCGTGTTGACCTGTCCGATCATACCTACGATTCCGCACATGTTACATCTCTCCATTTACAAGTATTTCCCTAAAGAGGAAACGGCTCTTGTTGAGAGGATCCCGATCGGTCTGTTTGTCCGTCCAATCACTTGGACGATTTCAGAACGATTTACGGTATGGATCTGGTACCGGGAGGCATCCGCCGAATGATTCGATAAACCTCCACCTCGTCAGCTTTCATCCTACGGTGAAAGCCCTGGCGCTTCTTGTTTCCGTCTGACCCCGTTTCTGTCCGACTTCACCATCATACGAACTTTAATCTGAAAAAGCAAGAAAGGTAACGTATTTGTAACTATTCCCGATATTTTTCTATTCAATACGCATAATACCTATTTTTTGTAAAAATCTCAATCTGTTTTTCTAAAATAATTGTAAAAAAGAAGCAGAGCACTCGCTCCGCTTCAGGTTGCTTAATTTTCTTGTAACGCGTAGTTCTCACGAACGACGTTCGCGATCCGCTCGACGTATGCATCACACGCTTCTTGTGTCGGAGCTTCTGCCATGACACGAACGAGTGGTTCTGTTCCTGACGCACGAACGAGAATCCGTCCGTTGCCCGCCATCTCTGCTTCGACTTCAGCAATGATCGCTTGCACGGCAGGACCGCTCATTGCACCATTTTTGTCTGAGACACGGATGTTAACGAGACGTTGTGGGAAGATCGGCATCTCAGCTGCGAGTTCCGATAACTTTTTCCCTGTCGCTTTCATGATTTGCAACAACTGGACGCCTGACAACATGCCGTCCCCTGTCGTTGAGTAATCCATGAAAATGATATGCCCCGACTGTTCACCACCGAGTGTGTAGTCGTTCTTACGCATCTCTTCGACGACATAACGGTCACCGACCGCTGTCTGAAGTGCCGTCATCCCGTTTTCTTCCACGGTTTTATGGAAGCCGAGGTTACTCATGACCGTCGCAACGATCGTGTTGTCTTTCAGACGACCAAGTTCATTCAAGTATTTTCCGCAAATGAACATGATTTTATCGCCATCGACGATATCACCGTTCTCATCGACTGCAATCAAGCGGTCGCCGTCTCCATCAAACGATAAACCAACGTCTGCGCCTTTTTCCTTAACGAAGGCAGCGAGATGTTCTGGGTGTGTCGAACCGACACCATCATTGATGTTGAGTCCGTTCGGAGTTGTACCGATCGTCGATACTTCTGCTTCCAAGTCACCGAATAGACGTGGTGCGAGGCTTGACGTTGCACCGTGTGCGCCGTCGATCGCGACATGGATACCTGAGAAATCTTCATCCGATGTCTGGCGAAGCATATGAAGATATTTTTGTGCACCTTCGTAGTAATCGTGAACGAAACCGAGTTCTTTTCCAGCTGGACGTGGTAATGTATCTTCTGCTTCATCGAGCAATGCTTCGATTTCAAGCTCAGTTGCGTCATCGAGCTTGAAGCCATCTGAACCGAAGAACTTGATTCCGTTATCTTCAACTGGATTGTGCGATGCAGAAATCATGACTCCCGCTGTCGCATCCATCGTTTTTGTCAGGTACGCGACACCCGGTGTCGAGATGACACCAAGACGCATGACTTCTGCACCGATTGATAAAAGACCAGCGATGAGTGCGTTCTCAAGCATTTGACCAGAAACACGTGTATCGCGTCCGATCAAGACTTTTGGTCGTGTGCTTTCGTGTTTCGTCAACACGTAACCACCTGTTCGACCGAGGCGATATGCTAGTTCCGGTGTCAATTCTACGTTTGCGACGCCGCGTACGCCGTCAGTTCCAAAATACTTACCCATGTGTTATTTCCTCATTTCACTAATTTGTTTTAATTGGTCGGAACGGATGTCCGCGGAACAGCTTTTAGCGTGACATCCATATTATCCGGACGCAGGACATCAAAGGCTTTTGACGTCTGATACGAAATCGGCAATCCGTGCGTTCCTTCTTTTAGTCCCGTCACATCGATGACCGCTTTGATATCCGTCGCATCGATCGATGCTAAATCAGATTCTTTCCCACGGACAATGACATCAATCGTTTGGTTGTAATCAATCGTATACTTCGATTCATCAAACCCATTCAACGTGACCGTCACACCCGGAATCGTTTTCTCTGCCCGATCTTCGACGGTTTCCGTCGTCGATTTCGCATTTTCCTTTTCGACAACGATATTGACGGTGACCTGTGTCGGATCCATCGCTGTCGCATTTTCTGGTTCAACAAGTTTGACGGTTTTTTCTGTCGTCTTCGTCAGTCCTTTGAGCGAGACCGCTTCCGTATCAACGGAACCGATACGCTCTAACTCTTCTTTTGTTCCATATAGACGAGCTTCCGTCGTAACGGGAACGATCTTGACGACGGTATATCCTTTTTTGACGTCATCTTTTGTCTGCACATTGATCGGTACCGTCTTACTTTCCTTATAGATCGGTACTGTGATTTCTAGTTGCTCTGGTTGATAAGATGCATTGATCGTATTCCCGTTCGCATCGGTCGCTTTGGCATTGAACGTCTCTTTAAACGTCTCTGCCCGACCAGTTACATCGATCGGTACTTGGATCGCTGAAATCGCCTGTAACTTTTCTGCGCCTCCCGTGACTTCAACGGTTTGTTGGTTCGGTTGTGCTTCCCCAGCGACATATCCTTCAGCGATTTTGTTTTTATTGAGTAAGGCGACTTGTACAGGTACTTCCTTTGTAATCTTCTTATCGAGGAAGACTTCGATCGTCTCCTGCTTCGGCGTCACCTCGACATCTTTTCCGAAGCCAGTTGCTGTGACACGGACACGATGATAGCCAGGGTCAAGTCCTTTTAAATCAATCGATAACCCAAAATCCTGAACGAGCCGAAGCATCGTCAAGCTACTCGATGGACCTTTAACGGTTACCTCCATCGTATTTGGAATATTATAGGCGACCCACTGCGATTCATCATACTGGACCGTGACCGGCACGTCAAATTTCGTCGAACCTTGACCCGCGATCGGCAACAGACTAGCGGCGTCACTTTTTCCTGTCGTATTCGAACCTGCCACCATCAAATACAACATGACGGCTAAGACGACCGCAACAATGCGTAAAAACCAGCGTTCATTGAACCATTTTTCGAACATTATTTTTTCGCCCCCATCCAGTTCAAGAAGGAAGTATTCGTCTGTTCGACCTTAACGATCGTCTCAAGCAACTTCGTCCGTAAGGATTCTTCATCGAGTTCCCGGTACAGACGTCCATTGATGGCGAGTGAGACACCACCCGTTTCTTCCGAGACGACGAGCGTAACACTATCCGTTACTTCACTGACACCGATTGCAGCGCGGTGACGTGTTCCAAGCTCTTTTGAGATATGTGCACTTTCTGACAACGGTAAGTAACAAGCGGCAGCTGCTAACTTGCCTTGCTGGACGATGACGGCGCCATCATGTAATGGTGTATTCGGAATGAATAAGTTGATCAGCAACTGACTCGTGATTTGTGAACCAAGCGGAATGCCCGTCTCTACGTATTCACTCAGTCCTGTCTCACGTTCAATCGTCACGAGTGCTCCAATACGGCGTTTTGACATGTACTGGGCAGACGATACGAGCGCATCGACGATTCGAACTTGTTCATCTTCATCACTGATCGCACTACGTGAGAAGAATTTACTCGTTCGTCCTAAGTGTTCCAGTCCACGCCGGAGTTCGGGTTGGAAGATGATGATGATCCCCAGTAACCCATAGGTGATAATTTGATTGAGTAAGAATTGAAGTGTTTTAAGTCCAAAAAAGCCACTCAGGAACCAACTGATCAAAATGACCGAAATCCCTTTAATGAGCTGGACCGCTTTTGTTCCTTTGACGATGATCATGAGACGGTAAATGACGAACGTCACGACCGCAATATCAATCACGTCATTAATATAATCGTACCAATGTACGTTTTCTCCCAGTTTCAACAATTGAAATTGAAGTGGTTGCCAGCTGAAGTAATTCACCAACCGTGCCCCCTAACTCATCTGATTTAAACAGTTTCCATTATAGCACAAAGGGACGAGTTCGACTCGTCCCAGCTGATTATTGAAATAGACGCTTGATTCCGTACCATACGCGTTCGAATAATTGATCGATTTCCTTGATTTCTCCGGTCACGCTACCAGCACTCGCCGTGTACGCTTTCCCGTCAACGGTCATGACGTCGCCATTAACTTTCCCTTCGATTCGGACGTTCCCGCCTTCGACATAGAGATCTTGATCGACCGTGACGCCTTTTGGCACGACGACCTCACCATTTTGAGCGACGATGCCTGGTGCATTCGTATAAGATAAGTCATGTTCTTCCTGTGCCATATAACCACCAAGGCTACCGACCGACAAAAGTAAGAAAACAGCCGCGGCCGCGAGCAATGGGTATTGCTTCATCTTCCCTCCAAAACGGGACGGTTGCGGTTGGTGCAGTAAAGCAGCGCTCGGCGTATCCACCTGGTCGGGCAATTGTGCCAGCACGCGGGATGTAAAATCTGCCGATAATTTGGGCGCTGGAAGTTGACGCAGTCGAGCATCAAGGAGTCGATACTCTTCGAACTCGTCCATCGCGTCCGCTTCCCGTAACTCTGCTTCCAATCGCTCGAATTCCTCAGGTGGTTGGTTTTGATCTAAATAATCCTGAATCCGTTCATGTACATGCTCTCGTGACATGGTGAGTTCCTCCTTCTCATCGTTTGGCAAAATGCTTCTTCAGCGCTTCCCGTCCACGATGAATTCTAGTTTTGACAGTAGCGACAGGTAATTCGATCATTTCACTGATTTCCTTTAGCGAAAGATCCTCTACATATTTCAGGACGAGTGGGACACGGTATTTTTCTGGTAAAGCCGCAATCGCGTCCCCGACTTCGTTTCGTTGCTCGTTATCGACCACTTGGTCCTCCGGCAAGGTATCCTTGCTCTCGAGTTGTGAATACAATGTCAGTCCTTCAGTACCTGACATCTCAGCATCAAGAGAATAATCAGGTTTCTTTTTCCGTAATCGGTCAATCGATACGTTCGTGACGATTCGGTACAACCAAGTCCGGAACTTCCATTGTGCATTATACGAATCAATCTTCGTAAATACACGGATGAAGGCTTCTTGTGTCGCATCCTCCGCTTCCATTCGATCGCGCAAGACCCGGAAAGCCACAAGAAAGGCACCTTCCTTATATAGATCAACAAGTGCCGCGAATGCATCACGGTCTCCCTGTTTCACTCGCTCAATTAAGCGTAGTGTCGTTTCTTCCACTTTGAATACCCCCCGCTCTATGCGGTCAATCTCTTATACGAAGTCGACCGATAAATGTTTCATCTCCTTTTAAATTGTAACAAAAAAACTTGAACCCCGATGAAAAGAGTTCAAGTTCCATCCATTATTTTACTAAGCGATGTGTTTCCATTGCCAAAAGTAGATCTCCGATCAGTTCATTCGCAAGTTCCGCGGTTCCGTTTCCTTCTTCAAGCAAAGGATTCACTTCAACGAATTCAGCTGCAATGAAGTCTTCTGCCGTTGCGCAATGCTTGAGCACTGTCTTCGCATCGTCTAAGAAAATACCGTCAGCGACACGTGTTCCTGTACCGACGACGAGTGATGGATCGAGACCGTCCATATCGAAGCTAAGATAGAACGCATCTGTCGTTTCCTTCAAATAAGCAATTGCTTCTTCCATGATCGCGTCCATTCCCCGAGTTCGGATCGCTTCCATATCATAGACACGAATACCAAGACGATCGATCAGCTCTTGTTCCCCTGGATCAACGTCACGTAATCCGATGAAGACGAGGTGTTCCGGTTGCAGCTTGATATCTGTTCCTCCGACTTCCGTTAAACGCTGATGTCCTTCCCCAAGGGCTACAGCGAGCGGCATACCGTGGATGTTACCAGACGGTGATGTTTCCGGTGTATTCAAATCACCGTGTGCATCGAACCAGATGACGCCAAGACGTGGTACAGTTTGACGAAGCCCAGCAATCGTTCCGATCGCCATGCTGTGATCGCCACCGACTAACAACGGAAAACATTGTTCCGATAACGCGTCACGTACGATCAGGTGCAAATCATTCGTCGTATGGACGACGCCTTCCAAACGTTTCAGCTTCGGATCTTCTTCCCGGACTGCATCCTCGGATAAGACAGACGCTTCCCCGTAGCGTACTGCTTCTTGTCCCCGTGCTTCGAGTGTCGCGAGTAGACCCGCTTTTTCGACAGCTGCAGGTCCATGTTCAGTGCCTGGCTTTCCTTGCCCATAACGGTATGGTACGCTGATATACGCGATGTTCATACGATATTCCCCCTATGTCATAGTCACTTCTACATATATTGTAAGCGGTAGCAAACGAGTGGTTCAACTCAACAAAAAAACGCATGAATATACAAAAAAACACCGTGAAGGGAATCACGGTGTTCTTGCGTACGTACTCTGGTTATGCTTGGCATTTCATATAAAAAAAACTTAAGACGAACGAAACTCGCTTAAGATCTTTAAATAAAATTGGTGGAGCCTAGCGGGATCGAACCGCTGACCTCCTGCGTGCAAGGCAGGCGCTCTCCCAGCTGAGCTAAGGCCCCGAAAGAAAAAGCGGAAGACGGGATTCGAACCCGCGACCCCGACCTTGGCAAGGTCGTATTCTACCACTGAACTACTTCCGCAAGAAATGAGCCATGCAGGATTCGAACCTGCGACCCTCTGATTAAAAGTCAGATGCTCTACCAACTGAGCTAATGGCTCGACATGGTGGGGGGGGGCGGATTCGAACCGCCGAACCCGAGGGAGCGGATTTACAGTCCGCCGCGTTTAGCCACTTCGCTACCCCCCCAGTTTGTCTAGGAAAATTATACAATTGAGAAAAACAGTGCCGGCAACAGGAGTCGAACCCGCGACCTACTGATTACAAGTCAGTTGCTCTACCAGCTGAGCTACACCGGCACAAAAAATATAATGGTGACCCGTACGGGATTCGAACCCGTGTTACCGCCGTGAAAGGGCGGTGTCTTAACCGCTTGACCAACGGGCCGTTGGCTCCGCAAGTAGGATTTGAACCTACGACCTACCGGTTAACAGCCGGTTGCTCTACCGCTGAGCTATTGCGGAATAAATTAAAAGCCTGGCAACGTCCTATCCTCACAGGGGGAAGCCCCCAACTACTTTCGGCGTTCAAGTGCTTAACTTCCGTGTTCGGCATGGGAACGGG